>NZ_JBEOXI010000220.1:0-13724 GCF_040296465.1 Streptomyces sp. NPDC002130 | reverse complement strand
GTCAGCGAGGCCGCCCTGTCCAAGCACCTGCGCGTGCTGGCGGACGCGGGCCTGCTGGAGCGCCGCCGCGAGGGCTACTACGTCCTGTACCGGCTCGTGTCCGGGCAGGTGGCGGGCCTGACCCCGGGCCTGGAGAGCTTCCTGAGGGGCGACGACACCGCGACGTCATAGTGCCCGAGCCCAATCGGAGGGCGCCGAGTTCGTGCCGGCGTCCATATGCCCCAGCTCGTGGGAAGGGCAGCCTCGTGGAGACGCACGAGGAGGAAGCGCAATGATCCCTGATACGACGCGCATACGCGCTCCCCGGCCCCGAGTGGCCGCGCTGGGCGAGTACGCCATCGATGCCGTGCACGGGTTCGTGCCCGCCGAGGACCCGGTGGACGCGCTGCCGGTGTACTACGAACCGTGGGAGCGGCTCGGGCGGAACATCGCGGCCCTGATCATGACAGGGCGGATGCGCCCGGCGGTCGAATCGCTGCCCGTCCTCGCACCGGACCGGCTGCACTCCAGCGGGGAGCAGGAACGGGCCATGCTGCTGTTGTGCTCTCTCGCGAACGCGTACGTGTGGGCCACCGACACACCCGCGGATACGCTTCCGGCACCGTTGGCAGGGCCGCTCCACACGCTCGCCGAAGCCCTGGACCGGGCGCCGATCATCTCCCACGCCTCCATCGTGCTCCACAACTGGCGGCGCATCGACGCCGGCGAACCGCTGAGCATGTCGAACATCGACACCCAGGTGACGTTTCTCGGCGGCGTCGACGAGAAGTGGTTCTATCTGGCGACGGTGGGCGTCGAACTCGCCGGCGCTCCCGGGCTGCCCCTGCTCGTGCGGGCCCAGCACGCGGCGGCGGCCGAGGACCAGGCCGGTCTCACCGAGGCGCTGCTCGGTATCCGCGATGTCGTCGACAAGGTGACCGACGCGTTCCTCGACGTCGAGCGCTGGTGCGATCACTACGTCTTCTACCATCGCATCAGGCCGTTCCTCACGGGATGGTCCGCGCCGGGGCTGCGCTTCGAGGGTGTGGACCGGGAACCGCTGGTGCTGGCCGGCGGGAGCGCCGCACAGAGCTCCCTCATCCAGGCCTTCGACGCCGGACTCGACATACCGCACCCGCACGGGATGACAGCGGGATTCCTGACCGGCATGCGCGCACACATGCCCGCGCCGCACCGTCGCTTCCTGGAGGATCTCGAGGCCGGTCCATCGGTCCGTGAATGCGTCGAGCGCAACCGCGGCACCCACCCCCGGCTCGGCGACGCGTACAACGCGGCGGTGGACGCCCTGGTCCGGCTCCGGGCCCAGCACATCGGCATCACCGGGCGCTACATCAAGCGGTTCCAGAGCGACCAGGAGACCGCCAAGGGAACCGGCGGCAGCGACTTCGTCGCCTTTCTGAAGAAGTCGCGGGAGGAGACCACCGATCGGCTGCTGCCATGACAGCACCTGTGTACGGGGACTTCGACCAGGACCAGCTGGACGCCCAGTACTCACCCAGCAGCATGGTGGACGACATCCGGCCGTTCCTGGACGACTACACGGACCGCAGCCGTCTCGCCCAACAGGAGCTGGCCGCGGTGGCCCGCCGCGACCTGCGCTTCGGACCGGGAGACGACGATCGGCTGGACGTCTACGGTCCCTCGGGACCGGGCCCGGAAAGCCGACCCGCTCTGTTCTTCGTCCACGGCGGATACTGGCAGCAGCTGTCCAAGGAGGACACCGCGTTCCCGGCTCCCGCCATGGTGCAGGCGGGTGCTGTCTACGCCACTCCGGACTACACCCTCGCCCCGCGAGCCCGGCTCTCGGACATCGTCGACCAGGTGCGCAGGGCCTTCGTCTGGCTGTGGCGCCGGGCGGCCGACCATCGCATCGACCCCGAGCGGATCGTGGTCTCCGGATCCTCGGCCGGCGCTCACCTGGCCGCCATGCTGCTCGCCACGCCGTGGCGGCAGTGGGGTCTGCCCGCGGACCCCATCGCGGGCGCGGTGCTCTTCGGCGGGATCTACGACCTGACCCCGGTACGGCAGACCTACGTCAATGACGTCGTGGGCATCGACGGCAGCGAGGTCCAAGACTGCAGTCCGCTGTTGTTGACGCCTTCGGTCCGCTGCCCCGTGGTGATCGCCTGGGGGGAACGTGAGACGGACGAGTTCAAGCGGCAGTCGCGCGCGTTCGCGGAGCATCTGCGCCGGCAAGACTGCCCGGTCATCGCGTTCGAGCAGTCCGGGCGCAACCACTTCGACTCTCCCGTGGAACTCGCCGTGCCCACCGCCCGAGTTCATGCCGAGACCCTCCGTCTGATGCGTCTGGCCGCGGCTCGGCGCTGACCGCTTCACTCCCCGCCACCAGAGCGACCAGCCCGCTCATGACCACCTTCGGGCCCGCGGCGCTCAGCTTCGGCGCCGCCTTCAACTCGCATCGGTCATCCGGCTCCATTTCCCAGAAGGGTATTGCCTTGCTTGCGCGACCCACCGCCTCCGAAGCCGAGGCCCATCAGCTCGACGAAGCCCTCCCGGGGCACCGCGAGCTGTTCCACATACCGCCCGCCGACGGCGGCAGATACACCGAGACCGCGTACCTCGCGGGCAACTCCCTGGGCCTTCAGCCCAAGGCCACCCTCGCGGAACTGACACAGGACCTCTCCGACTGGAGCCGCTTCGGCGTCGAAGGCCACCACGACGCCGTACGCCCGTGGTTCGGCTATCACCGCCTGCTGACCGAGCCGGCCGCGCGCCTGGTCGGGGCACTGCCCGAAGAGACCGTCGTCATGAACTCCCTGACGGTGAACCTGCATCTGCTGATGGTTTCGTTCTATCGCCCCCAGGGCGAGCGGACACAGGTCGTGATCGAGGACAGCGCCTTCCCCTCCGACAGCTACGCGGTGCGCAGCCACGTGCGCTTCCGGGGCCTCGATCCGGACCAGGCGGTCACCAGGCTGCGTCCGCGTCCCGGGGAGGACTGCCTGCGCACGGAGGACGTCGTCGACTTCCTCGACCGGCAGGGACACACCGTGGCCCTGATGCTGCTGGGCGGCGTCAACTACCTCACCGGCGAGCTGATGGACATTCCCGCCATCACCGCGGCCGGCCACGCCGCGGGCGCGACGGTCGGCTGGGACCTCGCCCATGCGGCAGGCAACGTCCCGCTCCATCTGCACAACTGGGACGTCGACTTCGCCGCCTGGTGCTCCTACAAGTACCTCAACTCCGGACCCGGCGCTTTGTCGGGGGTGTTCATCCACCAGCGGCACGTCACCGACCGCGGTCTGCAGCGCCTGGAAGGGTGGTGGAGCACCGACGCCGCCACCCGGTTCCGGATGGAACCGGTCTCCCGTCCGCCGGCCACCGCCGACGCGTGGGCGATCTCCAATCCGCCGATTCTCGCCATGGGCCCGGTGCGCACCTCGCTGGAACTGTTCGACACCGTCGGCATGGCGGCGCTGCGGGGGCGCAGCGAGAAGCTGACCGGGTACCTGGAGGGACTTCTCGACGCGATCACCCTCACCCGTCCACTGACGTTGATCACTCCCAGGGACCCGCAGCGCCGAGGCGCCCAGCTGTCGCTGCGCGTCGGCCGTACGAGCGCGGCCGACCTGGCCCGCAGGCTGCGCCACGAGCACGGAGTCGTCGCCGACGCCCGCGAGCCGGACATCATCCGGCTGGCGCCGGTGCCCCTCTACTCCACCTTCCACGACTGCTGGCGGGCCGCCGACGCGCTGGCCCACTCCGTTCCGGAGGAAAGATGACCCAGACCGGCAACGCGGCCCCCCTCCCGTCTGGGCAGGCGGCCTTCGCAGGCGGGGACCAACGGCCCCCGGGCGAGCTCGTACGCTCGCTCACCCACCGCCAGACCACCATGATCGGCCTCGGCTGCGCGCTGGGCACCGGCCTCTTCCTGGGGTCCGGTTCGGCCATCGGCATAGCAGGCCCTGCCGTGATCCTCTCCTACATCGCGGGCGCGGTACTCGTCGCCATCATCGCCCGGGTGCTGGGGGCGATGACCATCGCCCATCCCGTGCGCGGCACCTTCGGGACCATCGCCCACCTCTATCTCGGCCCGTGGGCGGGCTTCGTCGTCCGGTGGCTGTTCTGGGCCGGAACGACGGTCGCCATCGGCGGCGAGGTGGTGGCCGCGGCGATCTACATCCGCTACTGGTGGCCCCAAGCCCCAATGCTCCTGCTCATCTCCGCCGTCGCCGCCGTGGTACTGGGCGTCAACCTCTTCAGCGTCGGGTCCTTCGGCTTCGCGGAGTTCTGGCTGTCGAGCGTGAAGGTGACCGCGGTGGTGGTGTTCATCGCGGCAGGACTGCTGCTGGTGTTCGTCGGACTGCCGCACACGCCGGCCACGGGCCTGGGAAACCTCACCTCCGGTGGCGGCTTCTTCCCCAACGGGCTGACGGCCGTCTGGACCGCCCTGTCCGTCGTGATGTTCGCCTTCGTGGGATTCGAGACCGTCTCCATCTCGGCGGCGGAGACAGCCGACCCCGCACGGTCCATCCGCACCGCGATGCGCGCACTCATCTGGCGCCTGGGACTGTTCTACATCCTGTCCATAGGGCTCATCGTCACCCTCGTGCCGTGGCGGGACGTCGCAGGCGGTGACGGGGGCGTCGACGGCAGCCCGTTCGTCCACGTCTTCACCCAGGTCGGCATTCCGGCCGCCGCCTCGCTGACCAACGCGATCGTGCTGATCGCGGCGATCTCCTCGGCCAACGCGCAGCTCTACGCGGCCAGCCGCTTCCTGGACTCCCTGGGCCACGACAGATGCGCCCCCGCCGCCGTGGCCCGTCTCAGCCGCCGCGGGGTCCCGGTGCGGGCCCTGCTGGTCTCCGCCGTCGGCATCGTCGCGGCAGCCCTGCTGGCCGCTTTCAAGGTCAACAGCGTCTTCAACCTCCTGGTCTCCGTCGCCATCTTCTCCGTCCTCCTGGTGTGGCTGCTGATCCTCGCGTCCTACCTCGCGTTCCGCCGCTCCGATCAACCGGCCGCACCGCAGGACCTGCGGGTTCCGGGCGGCGCCTGGACGGCCTGGGCGGGCATCGCGGGTGTGCTGGCGGTGGCCTCGACCGCCGCAGTGGTGCCCGTGATGGCGCAGGCCGCCTGGGTCGGCTCCGGCTTCACCCTCGCCCTGCTCCTGGTCTACGCCCTCAAGGTCCGCCACGTGATGCGCCGGAACGCACCCGTCGCGCCGAACAAGGAGGCGGGCGAACCCGACTCCCAGGAGGCACCCCATGTCCGCTGAACCCCTGCCCGTCATCCGCAACTTCGTCGGCGGCACCTTCACCGAACCCGACGAGGAACGCTGCTTCACGAAGACCGACCCGGCCACCGGCACGCCCCTCGCCCAGGTGCACGAGGCGGACCGGACCCTGGTCGACCGCGCGGTCCGCTCGGCGCGCGGCGCCCTGGCGGACGGCTGGGCCCACACTCCCGTACGGGAACGCACCGCGCTGCTGCGCCGGGCGGCCGACCTGATCGAGCAGCGCTTCGAGGAGTTCGTGGCCGCGGAGGTCGGCGACACGGGCAAGCCCGTGACCCAGGCCCGCGAACTCGACGTCGCCCGCGCGATCGCCAACTTCCGCACGTTCGCCGACATCGTGGCCGCGGCCGGCCAGGACTCCTACCTCACCGACCTGCCGGACGGACGCCAGGCCCTCAACTACGCGGTGCGCAAACCGCTGGGCGTGGTGGCCGTGATCGTGCCCTGGAACCTGCCGCTGCTGCTGCTCACCTGGAAGGTCGCCCCCGCGCTCGCCTGCGGCAACGCGGTGGTCGTCAAGCCCAGCGAGGAAACCCCGTCCACCGCGGCCTTGCTGGCCGAGGTGCTGGCCGATGCCGGTCTGCCCGCCGGGGCCTACAACGTCGTGCACGGCTTCGGCGCCGGCTCCGCGGGCGAGTTCCTGGTGACCCATCCGGGCGTGGACGGGATCACGTTCACGGGATCGTCCGCCACCGGGACCGAGGTCATGCGAGCGGCGGCGCCCGGGGTGCGCCCGGTGTCCTTCGAACTCGGCGGCAAGAACGCCGCGATCGTCTTCGACGACGTCGATGTCGACGAGACGCTCGACGGGCTGTCCCGGTCGGTGTTCACCAACACGGGCCAGGTGTGCCTGTGCACCGAGCGGGTCTACGTCCACCGGGCCGTGTTCACGGACATCGTCGACGGCCTGGCCGAGCGGGCCGGCCGGCTGCGGCTGGACGACCCGTTCAGCGCGCACACCACCACCGGCCCGCTGATCTCCCAGGAGCACCGGCGCAAGGTGCTGCGCTACTACGACCTCGCCGAACAGGCAGGCGCCAAGGTCGTCACCGGGGGCGGCACTCCGGACCTCGGGCCCGGCCTCGACGGCGGCGCCTGGATCGAACCCACCTTGTGGACCGGGCTGACCAACGCCGACCGCCCCGTACGCGAGGAGATCTTCGGTCCCGTCGCCGCGCTCATCCCCTTCGACACCGAAGAGGAGGCCATCGCCCTGGCCAACGACACCGACTACGGTCTCGCCGCCGCCGTGTGGACCAACGACCTGCGCCGCGGCCACCGTGTCGCCCAACGCATGGACGTGGGCATGGCCTGGGTCAACACCTGGTTCCTGCGCGACCTGCGCTCTCCCTTCGGCGGTGCCGGGCTCTCCGGCATCGGCAGGGAAGGCGGCGCCTCCTCCCTCCACTTCTACACCGAGCCCACGAATGTGTGCGTGCAGCTATGACGACCGACACCGACACCGAGCCGGCCACACACGCCCCGCCGACCGGAGGAGACGACGCCGTCGAGGCCGCCGTCTCCCGCCTGACCCGCGCAGCCGCCACCCGAACGCCCTGCGCCCCCGTCCGCGACCTGCTCGGCGACACCGGCATCGACACCGCCTACGAGGTGCAGAGCCGCCTCGCCTCCGCACGGCTGGCCGCGGGAGCACGAAGGGTCGGTGCCAAGATCGGCCTGACCGCGCCCGCCGTACAGGAGCAGTTCGGCGTCTTCGAACCCGACTTCGGGATGCTCTTCGACGACATGGTCCTCGCCCACGGCGAGCCCGTCGCCCTGGACCGCTTCATACAGCCGCGCGCCGAGGGGGAGATCGCCTTCGTCCTCGACCGTGACCTCGACCGGCCCGGCGCCACCGTCGCGGACGTCCTGCGCGCCACCGCCTTCGTCCTGCCGGCCGTCGAGATCGTGGACTCCCGCATCGCCGGATGGGACCTGACCATCACCGACACCGTCGCCGACAACGCCTCCAGCGGCGCCGTCGTCCTCGGCACCGTCCCGCACACCCTGACCGGGCTCGACCTGGCCCGGGTCGGGATGACGCTGTACCGCGACGACGAGCCCGTCTCCTTCGGTGCCGGTCACGCCTGCCTCGGCTCCCCGGTCGTCGCCGTCACCTGGCTGGCGCGCGAACTGGCCCGCCGGGGCCGGCCCCTGTGCGCCGGCGACGTGGTGATGTCCGGTGCCCTGGGACCGATGGCGGAGATCACCCACGGCGGCCGCTACCGCCTGGAACTGGACGGACTCGGCACGGTCGAGGCCCTCATCGAGCCCCGTACGGAGGACAGCGCATGAGCACCGGAACCACCGCCCGGGCCGACGGCGTCAAGGTCGCCGTCCTGGGCTCGGGGAACATCGGAACCGACCTGATGGTCAAGGTCATCCGGCAGTCGGAGACCCTGCACATGGCGGCCCTGGTGGGCATCGACCCGGCCTCCGAGGGCCTGGCGCGCGCCCGGCGCCTGCACGTGGCCACCACCCCTGCGGGAATCGACGGTCTCCTGGAGATGGACGAGTTCGCCGACGTCCGGATCGTGTTCGACGCGACCTCGGCCGGCGCCCACGCCCGGCACGCCGAAGTCTGCCGCGCCCACGGCAAACTGCTCGTCGACCTCACGCCGGCCGCTTCGGGGCCGCTCACCGTCCCCTCGGTGAACCTGGAGAAGCACCTCGCCGCCGACGACGTCAACATGGTCACCTGCGGCGGGCAGGCCACCGTACCCGTCGCCGCGGCCGTCTCCCGGGTGACTCCGGTGGCCTACGCCGAGATCGTGGCCTCCCTCTCGACCCGGTCCGCCGGGCCCGGCACCCGCGCCAACATCGACGAGTTCACCGAGACCACCGCGCGGGCCCTGCGCGAGGTCGCGGGCGCGGCCACCGCCAAGGCCGTCATCGTGCTCAACCCGGCCGACCCGCCGGTCTCCATGCGCAACACCGTCTACTGCGTCGTCGAGGACGCCACGGTCGGCACGCTGCGCGCCATCGAGGACTCGGTGGGGCAGGCGGTCTGGGACGTCCAGGAGTACGTGCCCGGCTACGAACTCGTGCAGGACGTGCAGTTCGACGCCCTGCGGGAGGTGTGGATCCCGCACCTCGGCCGGCATGTGACGGGCACGCAGGTCACCTGCTTCCTCCAGGTCCGCGGCGCCGGCCACTACCTGCCGGAATACGCCGGCAACCTCGACATCATGACCTCCGCCGCCCTGCGGACAGCCGAGCGCATGGCCGAACTCCGAGGATGGGTGAGCAAGTGAACCTCTACGTCCAGGACGTGACCCTGCGGGACGGCATGCACGCCGTCGGGCACCGCTACACCACCGCCCAGGTCCGCGACATCGTGGCCGCACTCGACCGGGCCGGGGTGGACGCCATCGAGGTCGCCCACGGCGACGGCCTCGGCGGCTCCAGCGCCACCTACGGCTTCGGGGCCCACACCGACGAAGAATGGATCCGGGCCGCGGCCGAGGTGATCGAGAACGCCACCCTCACCACCCTGCTGCTGCCGGGCATCGGCACCATCGCCGACCTGCGCCGGGCCCGTGCCCTCGGCGTGGGCAGCGTGCGCGTGGCCACCCACTGCACCGAGGCCGACATCAGCGCGCAGCACATCGCCTGGGCCCGCGAGAGCGGCATGGACGTCGCCGGGTTCCTGATGATGAGCCACATGGCCGCCCCGGCCCGACTCGCCGAACAAGCCCGGCTGATGGAGTCCTACGGAGCCCACTGCGTCTACGTCACCGACTCCGCCGGCCGGCTGACCATGAGGGACGTCGCCGAACGCGTCGACGCCCTGCGCCAGGTGCTCGCCGACGACACGCAGATCGGCATCCACGCGCACGAGAACCTGTCGCTGTCCGTCGCCAACAGCGTCACGGCCGTCGAGCACGGGGCACTGCGCGTGGACGTCGCGCTCGCCGGACAAGGGGCGGGCGCAGGGAACTGTCCAGCGGAGCCGTTCGTCGCCGTGGCGGACCTGCTCGGCTGGCGCCACGGCTGCGATCTGTTCGCCCTCCAGGACGCCGCCGAGGACCTCGTACGGCCCCTGCGGGAGCGGCCCGTCCAGGTCGACCGCGACACCCTGACCCTCGGCCGCGCGGGCGTCTACTCCAGCTTCCTGCTGCACGCGGCACGCGTGGCCGCGCGGCACGGGCTCGACTCCCGCCTGCTGCTCCAGGAGGCCGGCCGCCGCGGGCTGGTCGGCGGCCAGGAGGACCTTCTCACCGACATCGCCCTGGACCTGGCCCGTGTGCCCGCCGAGGCAGGAGAAACAGCATGAGCACCCCCGATCGCCTGGAACTGGCCCTGCGTCTGCACACGGCCGCTCACCGGCGCACCCCCGTCCCCAGCCTCGCCGACACCCACTCTCTCGGCATCGACGACGCCTACGCCGTGCAGGAAGCCCTGGTCAGTCTGCGGCAGGCCGGGGGAGAGCGGCTCACCGGCGTGAAGCTGGGCTTCACCAGCAAGGCCAAGATGGCGCAGATGGGTGTCTCCGAGATCATCGTGGGACGCCTGACCGACGCCATGCGCATCGGCGACGGCGCCGAGGTGGACCTGTCGGACTTCATCCATCCCCGGGTCGAACCGGAAGTGGCGTTCCGGCTGAGCCGACAGGTCGATCTCGACGACCCCGCGACCGACATCGCCTCGTGCGTGGACGCGGTCGCACCGGCCATCGAGATCATCGACTCCCGCTACCAGGACTTCCGCTTCACCGTCACCGACGTCATCGCCGACAACACCTCGGCCGCCGGTTACGCCGTCGGCTCCTGGCACCCGCTCACCGACGTCGCGAACAAGGCGGTGCGGCTGCGCACCCCGCAGGCGGAGGCCGTCGGATCCACCGCGGCGATCCTCGGAGCACCCCTGGCCGCCCTGCACGCCCTGCTCGACATCTGCCGCAGGCGCCGTATCCCCCTCGCCCCCGGGCAGATCGTCCTGGCCGGCGCCGCCACCGCCGCCCTGCCGCTCACCCCCGGCGTCACCGTCTGCGACATCGCGGGGCTCGGCACCGTAACCCTGAAGGGCCGCTGATGAACACCGCACGCGTAGTCGACGGGCAGGCCGCCCCCCGAGGACGGTTCCCGCACGTCAAGGTCGTCGGCGACCTCGTCTTCGTCTCCGGCACCAGCTCCCGCAGGCCGGACAACACCTTCGCGGGCGCCGAGGCCGACGCCCTGGGCACGACCACCCTCGACATCCGGGCCCAGACCCGCGCCGTCATCGAGAACCTGCGCGCCATCCTGCGGTCGGTCGGCGCCGACCTGGAGGACATCGCCCAGATCACCGCCTACCTCGTGAACATGAACGACTTCGGTGGCTACAACGAGGTCTACGCCGAGTACTTCGACGCCCACGGCCCCACCCGCACGACGGTCGCCGTCCACCAGTTGCCGCATCCGCACCTGCTCATCGAGATCCAGGCCGTGGCCACCCTCAGCCGCCGCTCGGGACACTGACCCGCCATCTCTCAAGGAGACACGTCATGACCGCCCTCCCCGAGGTCATCCACTTCCAGAAGTGGATCGACGACCACGCCCACCTGCTCAAGCCGCCCGTGAACAACCGCACCATGGCCCTGGGCGCGGACTTCATCGTCCAGGTCGTCGGCGGCCCCAACCAGCGCACCGACTACCACGTCGACCCGTACGAGGAGTGGTTCCACCAGGTGCGCGGCGCCATGTACGTCGACGTCATGACCGAGGACGGCCCGCGCACCGTCCACATCCGGGAGGGCGAGACCTGGCTGCTGCCCGGGAACGTGCCGCACTCCCCGCAGCGCCCGGAAGCCGACAGCATCGGCCTGGTCATCGAACGCGTCCGAGAGCCGGGCACCCTGGAGAAGTTCCAGTGGTACTGCCCCGCCTGCCACGCCCTCGTCCACGAGGTGGAGCTCCAGGTCACCGACATCGTGGCCGACCTGCCCCCCGTCTTCGCCGCCTTCTACGACGACCGGCAGGCCCGGATCTGCGGCTCCTGCGGGGCCGAGCACCCCGGGAAGGGATGACCCCGTGTCCGAGCACTCGCACGAGGCCGACACCATCGACGTCCACACCCACTACGTCCCGCACGGCTGGCCCGACCTCCGCGCCGACGCCGGTCCCCAGGCGCCCTGGCTGCGCGTCGAGTCGGAGGCCGACGCGATGATCATGCTCGGATCCCGGGAGTTCCGGCGAATCGGCGCCGAGTGCTGGGACGCCTCGGCCCGTCTGAAGGACATGGACGCCGACGGCATCGGCATGCAGGTCGTCTCACCCACGCCGGCCTTCTTCCACTACGGCCGCAGCGGTGCCGAGGCGGCACGGATCGCACGGATCTTCAACGACCTGGCCCTGGACATCGTCGCCCCGGCCCCCGACCGCCTCGTCCCCTTCTGCCAGGTGCCGCTGCAGGACCCCGACGCGGCCTGCCGCGAACTGGAACGCTGCCTGGCCAACGGGCACCGGGGAGTCGAGATCGGCAACCACGTCGGCGACCACGACCTGGACAGCGCGGGCGTCGTCACCTTCCTCCAGCACTGCGCCCTCCTGGAGGTGCCGGTCTTCGTTCACCCCTGGGACATGGACGACTCACCCCGACTGCGCCGCTGGATGGCGCAGTGGCTGACCGCCATGCCCGCCGAGACCCATCTGTCGCTCCTGGCGATGATCCTCGGCGGGGTCTTCGACCGTGTCGACGACCGGCTGAAGATCTGCTTCGCGCACGGCGGAGGATCCTTCGCCCTCTGGCTCGGACGCATGGACAACGCCTGGCGGGGCCGCCCCGACGTGGTGGGCACCTCCGAACACCCGCCGTCGCACTACATCGGCCGGTTCCACGTCGACTCCGTCGTCTTCGACCCGAGCGCCCTGCGCCTGCTGGTGGACACCTACGGCGCCGGACAGGTCATGGTCGGCAGCGACTACCCGTACCCGCTGGGCGAGCGGCCCGCGGGCCGGGTCGTGCGCGAGAGCGACTTCCTCTCTTCCGAGGAGAAGGCGTCGATCCGCCGGGGCAACGCCGAACGCTTCCTCGGGCTCGCCGGTTGAGAGGCGGTGCCCGGTGCCGGGCCAGGACCAGTGCACAAGCCGCCTAACATGAATGCCGGACCTGCGGAGGTGGGTGAGATGTCCCAGCTGGGCCGCGACGGCACGGCCGGCCGGCGTGAAGACCTGTTCTCGGTCATCGACGCCGCCGGGGAACTCCTCAACGTGCCGATCGTCCTGGAGGACACAGAGTTCCGGGTGCTCGCCTGGTCGAAAGGACAGCAGAGCGCGGACGAGGAAAGGGTCTCCGGAATCCTGGAGCGGCAGGCCCAGCCCTGGCTCGTCGAGGTGCTGCGCTCCCGGGGGGACATCGCCCGCCTGATCGCCTCCCCGGAGCCCGTCTTCCTGGACCCGGCCTCCGACCGGGCCAAGCCCCGGATGGCCTGCCGGGTCCAGCACGACGGTCCGCACCTGGGATACCTGTGGGCCAGCACCCAGACCCCGTTCGACCCACAGCAGACGGCGCACTTCCGCGCCGCCGCACAGACGATCGCCGTCCGCATGAGCCGCGACGGGCAGGGCACCACTGACCATGACGACCTGGAGGCCCTCCTGTTCGGGACGGCGGACGCCGAACAGGCCGCCGCGCGGCTGGGGCTGTCCACCACCAAAGCCACTGTCCTGGCCGCCGCGCCGGGCCGGCCAGCGCATGATGCGGCCTTCGGCGAGACCCCGTCGGACATGCTGCGTCTGTACCTGACGACCGTGCACCCCCGCTCCCTCGTCACCCGGCACGACCGCGCCACCTACGCGGTGCTGCCCTGGCCGGCATCCACGGACGACACCGAGGCCAGGGCCCGCTCGGTGAACGTCGCCCGGGACCTGTGGGACCGTGCGGCGCTGCGGGAGCGCATCGTGCTGGCCGTCAGCTCCGCCGTTGCGGAACCCGGCCGGATCCCGTACGCCAGATCCCACGTCGACCGGATCACCGGACTGCAACAGCAGTACCCGTCGGCCCCCCGCGTCGCCGCCTTCGAGGACGTCCAGCTGCTGTACGCCCTCTCCCGGCTGCGGGGCGCCCTCCGCCAGGACGGCGAGACCCTGGGCGGCGCCGTCTCCGCACTGGAACGCCACGACCGGCACCAGCACACCCAGCTCCTGGCCACACTCCGCTGCTACCTGGACCATTTCGGCGACACCAACGCCGCCGCCGCGCAGCTGCATCTGCACCCGAACACCTTCCGCTACCGCCTCCAACGCATCAGAGAGGTGAGCGGCTTCGACCCGCGTGACGCGCAGACGCGCTTCCTGGCGGAACTGCACCTGCGCATGCGCGATCTGGGGATCCCCGACTGATTAGTGTTCCGACGAATAAGTTGAGCGGTGCGGGGCCGCCGAGGACCCTTTCGGCATGGCACTGCTCAGCGACCGCAACCTCCTGCTGCTCTTCGTCGGCCAAGGCGTCTCCCGACTCGGCGACGGCCTGTACACCGCCGCCGTCG
>NZ_JBEOXI010000219.1:0-13762 GCF_040296465.1 Streptomyces sp. NPDC002130 | reverse complement strand
TTCATGGCGTACGAGGAGGACCGGGACCTGCACGGCAAGCGGTTCGCCCGAGAGGACGACGCCTCACTCAGCGCGTACTTCGGCAAGAAGGAGCACATCGCCACCAGCCTGGACGGACTACCCGGGCTGCCGTTGCCGCTGCCGCCCTCTACCGTCTGAGGCATGCGCCCCGGTGCCGTCGCCCTCGCCGTCTCCTCCTTGATCGTGCTCGGCGCCGGGCCGGTGGCCCCCTCGCCGCCGCTGCCGGCCCGGATGGCGCACACCGGCGGCGGCACCCAGCTGATCACCGCGGTGGCCCCGAAGCGGGCCTCGACGACGGGCACGGTCACCTGGTGGGACCGCGAGGACGGGCGCTGGGTGAAGCGGGGGTCCGCACCCGCCCGTTTCGGAGCGAACGGACTCGCCTCGGGCGCCACTCGCAAGCAGGGCACGAACACCACGCCCACCGGCCTCTACGGCCTGCCGTACGCCTTCGGCATCAAGGCCGCGCCGCGCGGGACGGCGTACACCTACCGCCGGGTGCACCGGGACTCCTGGTGGTGCCAGGACAACGACTCCCGGTCCTACAACCGCTGGAGCGAGCCGCGTGCGGCCGACTGCCGGGCCGCCGAGTCCGAGCACCTGATCACCTACTCCGCGCAGTACGCGCACGCGCTCGTCATCGGCTTCAACTACGAGCGGCCCGTGCAAGGGCGCGGCGCGGGCATCTTCCTCCATGTCAACGGGCGGGGGGCGACGGCCGGTTGCGTCTCGGTGTCCGAGAAGGCGATGCGGCGGATCCTCGTGTGGGCCGACCCCGCGCGGCGGCCGCACATCGCCGTGGGCACGCAAAGCGGGAGCACGGCCGTCACCCGCCTGTGACGGGGCGAGGCCGCGTGAGCGTGACCAGCGGTCACTCCTGCCCGCACCCGACTCGGTGCACGGCTGAACACTCCCGTGTCGCGGTCCGTATCTGTGGGCCAAGGGTCAAGTCCCCACGGAGGAACCGTGACCACCACGCTCGCAGGCGGACGTGCCGCCCGCCGCCAGACGATGCGCCGCATCCGCCCGCGCCGCTCCCCGGCCGTCCCGCTGCTGATCGCCCTGTGTGCCGGTGCGGCGGCCGTGCTGTGGCTGTGGTGGGACAACACACCGTCCCTTGCGGACAACACGAGCAAGATCCTGGCCGCCGGCCGGATCACCGGTCTGCTCGCCGGCTACCTCATGGCGCTGGTGGTGCTCCAGATGGCCCGGGTGCCCGCGCTGGAGCGCCGGGTGGGCACCGACCGGGTCGCGCGCTGGCACGCCATGACCGGCCGCTACACGCTCTGCCTGGTCCTCGCCCACGTCTTCCTCATCATGTGGGGCTACGCCCTGCAGGCGGGCAAGGGGCTCGGCGACATCGTCCAGCAGACGACGGACTCCATCAACCAGCTGCCGGACATGGGCAAGGCCGCCATCGGCACGGGCCTGCTGTTCCTCATCGGGATCCTGTCGATCGGCGGGGTGCGCCGGCTGATCGGCTACGACACCTGGTACCACGTGCACCTGCTCACGTACGCCTCGGTGTACCTGACGTTCTGGCACCAGATCACCACCGGCAACGAGTTCGCCGTCGAGCCGGCCGCGAAGACCTTCTGGTACGGGCTGTACGGCGTGGTGACCGCGCTGGTCGTCTGGTACCGGATCCTCACCCCGATCCGGCTGAACATGCGGCACCGCATGCGCGTCGCGGCGGTCATCGAGGAGACCCCCGGGATCGTGTCCGTGCTGATCAGCGGACGCAAGCTGCACCGGATGGGCGCGGAGGCCGGGCACTTCTTCCGCTGGCGGTTCAAGGCACCGGGCATGCGCTTCAGTTCGCACCCGTACTCGCTGTCGGCGGCCCCCCGCCCGGACATGCTGCGCATCACGGTCAAGGCGATCGGTGACCACACCTCCCGGCTGCGTGATCTCGAACCCGGCACCAAGGTGTGGGCCGAGGGGCCGTACGGCGCGATGACCGCGCAGCGCCGCAGCCGCGGCAAGGTGCTGCTGGTCGCGGGCGGTGTGGGCATCACCCCGATGCGGGCGCTGTTCGAGACGCTGCCGGGCGCGTCCGGCGACATCACCCTCCTCTACCGGGCCAACACCACCCAGGACCTGGCGCTGTGGGGTGAACTCGCCAAGATCGCCGACGAGCGCGGCGCCCGGCTGATGTACGCGGTCAACAGCCCGGAGGGCGAACGCCCCGACATCTCGGCGGAGTCCCTCCAGCGGAAGATCCCGGACATCGACGACCACGACGTCTTCATGTGCGGGCCGCCCGGTTTCGCGCAGTCGGTCTACGAGGCACTGCGCGGCGCGGGAGTACCCGCTCGCCGTATCCATCACGAGTCGTTCGAGATGTGAGCGACGGGACACCAACGGTCTTTCAGGAGTTTGGGAAACGATGAGGAAGTCTCACCCCGTCCGGCGTGCCGTACTCGCCGGCGCAGCCACCGTCTCCGGGATCGTGCTGCTGCTGTCCCTGAAGCCGGCCTCCGACCCGGGTTCGGCCCAGGCTGCCGGGCAGGCACCGCCCGCGGCGGCCGGGCAGGCCCCGCAGGGCGGCGTGAACGGCGCGGTCACCGGTGACGCGGCACAGACGCAGTACGGCGCTGTGCAGGTCCGCCTGACCATGAACAACGGCAAGATCACCCAGGCCGAGGCGGTGCAGGCCCCCAAGGGTGGCCGCAGCGACCAGATCACGGCCAGCTCGGTGCCGCGCCTGAACCAGGCGGCGGTCGCGGCGCAGAGCGCGGAGATCGACGCGGTCTCCGGGGCGACGTACACCAGCGCCGGCTACAAGAAGTCGCTTCAGTCGGCTCTGGACAAGGCGAAGGCCTCGGCCGGGGCGCAGCAGGGGTCGGGCGGCGCGCAGACGCTGACCGGCGATGTCGCGCAGACGCAGTACGGGCCGGTCCAGGTCCGGGTGACCGTCACGGGCGGCAAGATCACCAAGGCCGAGGCCGTCCAGGCCCCCAAGGGCGGCCGCAGCGACCAGATCACCGCCAGCTCGGTCCCCCGCCTCAACCAGGCGGCCGTGGCGGCCGGAACCGCGGACATCGACGCCGTGTCCGGCGCCACGTACACCAGCGCCGGCTACAAGAAGTCCCTCCAGTCGGCCCTGGACAAGGCTCCGGCCGGCGGCGGCTCCTCGCAGGGCGCGGGTTCGGGGGGCGGTCAGGCGGCGGGTTCTGGAGGCGGTCAGGCGGCGACGCAGACCCTGACCGGCAGCGTGGCGCAGACGCAGTACGGGCCGGTGCAGGTCCGGGTGACCGTCGCGGGCGGGAAGATCACCAAGGCCGAGGCGGTCCAGGCCCCCAAGGGCGGCCGCAGCGACCAGATCACCTCCTCCTCCGTCCCCCGCCTCAACCAGGCGGCCGTGGCGGCCGGGAACGCGCAGATCGACGCCGTGTCCGGGGCGACGTACACCAGCGCGGGCTACAAGCAGTCCCTGCAGTCCGCGCTGGACCAGGCCGGTGGCTGACACGGTGGCCGACTCCGCACAGGCTCCCGCCGCGGTACGTCATGCCGAGGAGACGATGGGGACCGTCTTCTCCTTCGACGTCCGCGGCGGGGAACCGGCCGCCGTGCGCGCGGCCCTGGACGAGGCCGTCGCCGGGCTGCACCGGGTCGACGAGGTGTTCAGCACGTATCGCGAGGACAGCCAGATCTCGCGATTGCAGCGCGGTGAGGTGACCGTCGCGCAGTGCGATCCCGAGGTCGCCGAAGTGCTCGAACTGGCGGCCGAGGCCGAGCGGCTGAGCGACGGCTGGTTCAGCACGTCGTATCAGGGCCGCCTCGATCCGACCGGCATCGTGAAGGGCTGGGCGGTCGAGCGGGCGGCGCGGCTGCTGGCGGACGTGCCCGGGGTGTGCGGGGTGAACCTGAACGGCGGCGGCGATGTGCAGTTGCTCGGGACACCGGGTGGGCAGCGGCCGTGGCGTGTGGGTGTGGCCGATCCGTTGCGTCCGGGGGGTCTCGCGGCGGTCGTCTCGGCGGCCGGGGTGGCGGAGCTGTCCGTGGCCACATCCGGTACGGCGGAGCGCGGAGACCACATCGTCGATCCCCGTACGGGCCGTTCCGCCGTGACCGACCTCGTCGCCGTGACGGTGGTGGGTCCCCGGCTGACATGGGTGGACTGCTGGGCGACGGCCGCGTTCGCGATGGGCTCGCGGGAGGGCCTGGCGTGGCTGGAGTCGCTGCCGGACGTGGAAGCGCTGCTGATCACGGCCGGGGACGAGGTGCGGTGTACGGGGGGCTTGGCTGCGAGGCTGGGGTGAGTCGAGGCTGAGGGCAGGTGGATCCGCAGCCCGGCGTAGCGGGGTGCCGCTGCGGTGATCTGGGGGTGCGGGGTGGCTCGGCCGAAGCCGTGGCAAGTCGACGACGAGCTGTGGGCGGTGATCGAGCCGCTGTTGCCAATCATCTGCCTCCGGGGCCTCCGGGCGGCATTCTGGAACGATCAGTTGGTGCGCGGTGAGCCATTGAGCAAGCGTGCCCGCGATGAGCCAGTCGTAGAGCCTGGGACGTCTGTACTGGACCGGGCGGGCTACTGCCGTCGACGGCCACCGAAACAAGGCTCCGCCGCCTGCAACCTTTCCCCCCGTCCGACTGTCTCCTGATCATCAACCGCTCCTGTCTCTGTCGTCCCTTAGACATCAATCGGCACAGGAGCGGTCGCACAGAATCATCAGGAGACACTTTCATGCGCATTCGCCCCGCAGCCTGCGCGGCACTCCTCGTGGCGTCCCTCGCCCCCGTCCTCACGGCATCTCCCGCCGGCGCGGCGGCGGCCAGGTACGCGGACGACTTCAACGGCGACGGCTACCGCGACTACGCCAGCTACACCTACGAGCAGTACAGCAAGGGCGGCGGCGTCCGGATCACCTTCGGTACCGCCTCCGGACCCGGCACCCGGACCCAGTTGATCACCCAGGACAGCCCCGGTGTCCCCGGCGCCGACGAGACGGAGGACCAGTTCGGCGACGTCCGGGTGCCCGCCGACTTCAACGCCGACGGATACGGGGACCTCGCCGTGTCGGTGTCGCGCGAGGACGTCGACGGACGCACGGACGAGGGCGGCGTCGTCATCCTGTGGGGAAGCGCGACCGGCCTCTCGGGTGGCACCGCGCTCCCCAACGCCGGCGCCAAGGTGTCGAACGCCCGCTTCGGCCGCGACCTCGCCGCCGGGGACTTCAACGGGGACGGCAAGAAGGACCTGGCCGCGATCAGCGGGAGCAAGGCCTACGTCTACCGCAGCATCACGCGCACCGGTGCGGCAGGCTCGGTCACCAGCCACGACAAGACGACGAGATTCGCGCCCACGTCCCTGGTCTCGGGCAACATGAACGGGGACTCCAAGACCGATCTGGTGATCATCGGAATCACCGACGAGCCCGACAGCTTCGGCACGGACGCGTGGTTCATCAAGGGCGGCTCCCCGCTCAGCGCGGGCAAGACCCTGCGCCTCGTCACGAACTACGGCGACCCCAGCGAGGCGGTGATCGCCGATTTCAACAAGGACGGCTACGGGGACCTCGCGGCGGGCAGCCAGATGTACAACAACAATCAGGGCCGGGTGTCCATCTGGTACGGCTCCTCCACCGGCCCCGCCACCGCCGTCCGTATCACGCAGGCCACCACCAACGTCGCCGGCACCCCGGAGTCCGGCGACCTGTTCGGCTCCTCCGTCTCGGCCGCCGACATCAACGGCGACGGCTACAAGGACCTCGCGATCGGCGCCTACGGAGAGAAGATCAGCCAGGAGACGACCGAGGGCGGCGTCCACGTCCTGCGCGGCAGCGCGAGCGGGATCACCGGCACCAACTCCCAGTGGCTCGCCCGCAACACCGCCGGCGTCCCCGGCGACGTCGCATGGAACGACTGCTTCGGCGAGCCGGTCCGCCTGCGCGACACCAACCGCGACGGCAAGGCCGACCTCTACGTCGGCGCCATCAACGGCTCGCTGCGCTTTCCCGGCACGTCGTCCGGCGTCACCACGACCGGTGTGACCGACGCCGACGCCGAACTCATCTGGGGCATGCTCCAGTAGGCCCGGCCTCCCGCCCAGCTGCCTGGGGTTCGCCTTGTTCGTACGAGTGCGGCCGCGTCGTGGCCGCTCGCGCAGTTCCCCGCGCCTAGAACGGGGCTTGGCCCCTGAACCGGGCCCCGTTCGGGAGTACAGGGGGCGGAGCCCCATCTACTGTCGAGCGTCGAACGGAAGAACTGCCGGCAGCTCGCAGAACCCAGAGCGACAGCTACGGAGCCACAGTCCGCTCCCACTGACAGGACACGCCCGCCCACCACTCATGCGGGTTTCGATGCTCTCGCCTGGTCAGGCGAGAGCGCAACGATCCCGTAGCGGGACAGTAGCCGGTCGTGCCTCGCAGGATCACGGTGAATCCGGCCGGGACGGCATGGGCTTCGAGCCGGGCCTGACCGCACCCGCGGTGACGGGCCCTACACGTTGCCGCCCCGGTTGAGCCAGCACCGGACGGCGCCGCCGTCGTAGACGACGATGTAGTCGGCCTTTCCGTCGCCGCTGATGTCGCGGAACGTCGACTTCTCACCGGGGTAGTCGGTCTCGTTGACGAAGTACCGGTGCTCGGTGAACCCTCCACCGCCCCGGCCGCCGTCATTGACGTACGCGTGGACGGCACCGGTGGAGCCGACCATGACGTAGTCGGCCTTGCCGTCGCCGTTGACGTCCGCCAGCCGGAGCTTGTCCCGGGAACCGTAGGAGACGCCGGGGGCCCAGTTCAGGATTTCCTCGAAGCGGTACCCGCCGTCCTCGGCTGGGTGGTTGACGTAGGCGTGCACGGCCCCGCTGTCACCGACCCGGAGATAGTCGTCGCGGCGATCGCCGTTGACATCGGCGAACCGTACAGCTTCGCGCGGCACGCCAGCGGCCTTCGGATTGACGGCCAGGACTGCTCCGCTCCACGTGACCCGGCCGCTACGCACCCCCTCGTTCACGTAGTGGATCAGAATCTCGGTGGAGCTCCCGGTCGGACGGACCTCGACGAGGTCGTCGCGGCCGTCTCCGGTGAGGTCGGCGAAGCGAAGGCTCTCGGCCTCGTCGCGGTTGTCAATGTCGAAGTCGGATTCCACTTCCACCCAGTGCGGTTTGCCGGGCTCGGCCGGGGTGTTCAGGGCGATGCGCATGCGGCCGTTGTCGGGGACGCGTATGTAGTCGTCGCGGCCGTCACCGTCGATGTCTGCGAGGTCGGTGCGGCCCTGCGGAGACGTCATCCCGGGAGCGACGACGCCCAAGGCGCGCCAGCCCGGACCGGCCGCGCTTCCCTCTTCCACGTTCGGGTCGCCGGCGTCGCCGCACCGCGAGCCGGTCCGTGGGACGGGTTGCCGCAGCCACCCCTCGTCCTCGACACGCAGCAGCGCCTCGGCGAAGGCCTGGGCCACCTTGCGGTAGCCCTCGTCATCGGGGTGCGAGCCGTCGACGTCCTCGGTTGTCAACTCGCCCATGCTGACCAGCCTTACATGTTCGCCCTGCCGCTGGCGCTGTTCGACGATCCGGGGCAGTTCGGCGTTGTACCGGTCGATCTTTGCCTGCATCCCCGCCTTCGTGGAGGGGACCAGCGTGGCCACCAAGACCGTGGCCTCTGGGGCGTCGCGCAGGATCTGGTCGATGAGAGCGCCGAGCCGCTCTGGGGCACCGGCGAGCTCGTGGTCCTGGTTCATGTCATTGGTCCCGGCCATCAAGGTGACCACATTGGGCCGGTACGCCTCGACGGTGCAGTCCAGCACGCGGGCGATCTGGTCGATCCGGTACCCCGGATGGCCCTCGTGGTCGTGGTCGGCACCGTCCGTCTTTCCCGAGCGCTGGGAGCCGACCATGTCCACGTCCCGCTTCTGAAGCAGGCCCGTGTCGTCTGCGACATATTTGTACTGAGTGGACAGTTCGAATTCGGCGCGGTACCCGTCGCCGTGGGTGCTGTTGACCCCGTTGCTGATGGAGTCGCCCGCCGGCATGACTCGTGCGGGAACGGGCTGCCGCACGGGCCTGGACAGCGGGGTCTCGTTCACGGACTGGTCCGGTCCCACCTGTACGCCCCAGTGGTCCGAGCCGACCTGGTCCAGCCGCCTCACCCTGAGGTCGTAAAACCACTGGTCGGCGACCACGTAGTCCAGTTCGTGCCCGCTGTTCTGCGTCCGCTGATGGGTGCGGTAGATCGCTGCCGAGGGGAAGTCCCTCCGTGTGACGAGGGTGTCCGGCTCGACGTTGAAGTCGCCTCCCACCGCCCATCGGTAGACCTCGCCGTCCTCCCTTGCCCATTCTTCGACGTGGTCGTCGACAGCGTTGAGCATGGCCGCGGAGTCACCGCCGCCGCCGGACAGGCCGTGGAAGGTGAAGTACCAGTGCTGTCCGAAGCGCACGCCCAGAGCCCGGCGGCCGGCGTCCACCGGATTCTGGACCACCCGGACCTGGTCCGCCGCCCCGCGGACCACGATCGCGATGTTCACCCGGCCTCCGGTGTTCGTCCCCCCATTGGTGTCCGTCTGGAGGAAGTAGACCTCGTACGGCCCGCCTTCGTGCGTCCCGGTCTCCGGGTTCCAGGTGCTGTTCTCGTACGTGTCCCCGTCGACCGTGGTACGGGTGATCGACCTGATGCGCTCGCCTGTGTCGTCGACCAGACTGGACGGCGGACCCGCGCCCGCTTCCTGCAGCAACAAGACGGACGTCCGATTCATATACTCACGGGCCCGTTGCCACTTGATGCCCGCCTCACCGGCCAGGCCCTCACCCTGCATGTTCCAGGTGATAACCGTCCTACGGTCGATTCCCGCGGCACGCGCCGGGCCCGCTGTCATGGCCACCACGGCCATGGACGTCGCCAGCATGGCCATCACGAGGGCAGCAGTGAGCAGCGCCCGTAACGGCCGTGAACATAGGTATGTGTGTCTCACGCCAGTTTGACGGTCCCCCGACTCTGCCGGTTGTCTCCCTCCGACTGTGACAGCACTCACGGTGAACAGGGACGGCTCGCCCGGTTCCTGCAGACGAAGGACGCGAGGCCGGCGAGAGCCCGCAGCGGGGCGGGGACGCGCGGTGCTGGGCTACGCGTGCACCTGCCACCCGCGGTCCGCCTCGGCGCGAGCCACTTCGTCGTCGTACTGACTGGCGTCGAAGTGGAGTTCCGGCGGGGGGTGGGGCACGGGAGTGTGCGCCGCCCACGGAACCTCCCAACCCGACCACTGCACGGTCCCCCCGAACCGCTGCACGATCACGGTCAGGAAGCCGCAGCAGCCACCAGTGCACTCTGGTTCCCCCAGCTCCAGGCGGCGCGCCTCGCCGGTCGCCCGGAGGGGGCTGGGGCGGCCGGCCGGCAGCGCATCAGCCGCGTACGGTCCGCGGCCGCCTTCGCCGACCGCCTCTTCGACCACATCCTCGCCGTTGACCCAGAACCGCAATTGGGCAGCGAACCGAGGTCCCGGCGGCAACACCCTGATCTCCAAGCGATCGAACATCAGACCACCCTACGGGGCACGCTGACGTCAGCGCCCGGCCCCGCCGGCGCCCACCTCTTCGAGTCGTAGCGGCTCTTCTGGGCAACCCGGCACGATGTCAGGTTGTCCACCTGGTGCAGGAGTTCGAGACGCTCCAGCCCGTCGGCTTCGAAGGCGTCGAAGGCCCAGTTGGTGAGTGCCTCCAGAGCGCGGGAGGCCACTCCCCGCCCGCGAGCGTGCGCCGCGGTGACGCTGCACGGCGTCGGGCCGGCCTGCTTCGGCTCGGTGGCGGCAGGCATCGGAACAGGCGACGCAATCGCCCTGGCAGGCGGCGCGGCGGCGCTCACTGCCGGTGGATTCTCACCTGGCACCCGCCCACCTCCCCGGTCCCCGTCCTGAACTACTCAACGGGAGCAGAGAACTGCACCGAACAGCATGCGTGTAGCTCTCCCGCGCAGTGACCGTCGCAGGTCGGTCGGCCGCGAAACGCGTCAGACAGTCGTTCCCGATAGCTCATCGTGTCAGGAGTTCTTAGCGGCACGTTTGCCCGCAGCTGGGGAGACGCCCCTGAGGGGCGCGGGGAACTGCGCGACGAGCCACGGCGCACCCGCACCCGCACGGCAACCGCTCAGTGCCCGTTCTGCGCCAGCCTCAGCAGATGATCGGCCAGGGCCTGCCCGCCCGCGGGCTCCCGACTGATCAGCAGCAACGTGTCGTCTCCGGCGATCGTCCCCAGGATGTCGTGCAGTTCGGCCTGGTCGATCGCCGAGGCCAGGAACTGCGCAGCCCCCGGAGGGGTCCGCAGGACCACGAGATTCGCCGAGGCCTCCGCGGAGATCAGCAGCTCCTGCGAGAGCCGCCGCATCCGCTCCTCCTTCGCCGACCCGCCCAGCGGCGCCCGGGGCGTACGGAACCCGCCCTCGCTGGGCACCGCGTAGATCAGGTCGCCGTCGGCGTTGCGGATCTTCACCGCGTTCAGCTCGTCCAGGTCCCGACTGAGCGTCGCCTGCGTGACGCTCAGCCCGTCGTCGGCGAGCAGCTTCGCCAGCTGGCTCTGCGACCGGACCGGCTGCCGGTTGAGGATGTCCACGATCCGGCGGTGGCGGGCGGTGCGGGTCTGCGGCACGGCGGGCCCGTTCGCCCCCGGCTGCTCGTGGTCCTGCGCCTGGCTCATCGTCGTCTCATTCCCCGGATCGTCCGTCCCCGCCTGCTGCCTGGAGGATGCCGGGCAGCGCCCCGAGGAACGCGTCCACCTCGTCGTCGCGAAGGTTCAGCGGCGGCATCAGCCGGACGACGTCGGGGGCGGGCACGTTCACCAGGAATCCGGCCTCCTGAGCCGCCTGGCGCACCTGGGGCGCGAGCGGCTCGGTGAGCACGATACCCAGGAGGAGTCCCGTACCCCGGACGAAATCGATCAACTCATGGCCGAGACCCTCGATCCCGTCCCGCAACCTCTCGCTCTGCCGCTTGACGTTCTCCAGCAACCCCTCGTTCTCGATGGTGTCGAGGACGGCGAGCCCGGCGGCGCAGGCCACGGGGTTGCCGCCGAAGGTCGTGCCGTGCTGGCCGGGCTGGAGCAGGTCGGCGGCCCGTCCGAAGGCGACGGTCGCACCGAGCGGCAGGCCGCCGCCCAGCTGCTTGGCGAGGGTGACGACGTCGGGCAGGACGCCCTCGTGGGCCTGGTACTCGAACCAGTGCCCGGTCCGGCCGATGCCGGTCTGCACCTCGTCGAGGACGAGGAGCGCCCCGGTCGCCGCCGTGATGGCCCGGGCCGCCTTGAGGTAGCCGGCGGGCGGGACGA
Organism: Streptomyces sp. NPDC002130; assembly: GCF_040296465.1. NCBI lineage: Bacteria > Bacillati > Actinomycetota > Actinomycetes > Kitasatosporales > Streptomycetaceae > Streptomyces > Streptomyces sp. NPDC002130. The sequence goes on along the minus strand of NZ_JBEOXI010000219.1, from coordinate 2,493 downwards.
CCACGCCGAGCTCGCCCTGGATCGGCTCCAGGATGACGAGCGCGGTCTCCTCGGTGACGGCCGCGGCCAGGGCCTGCGCGTCACCGAACGGCACGTGCGTGACGTCGCCGGGCAGCGGCAGGAACGGCTCGCGCTTGCCGGCCTGGCCGGTCATGGCCAGGGCGCCCATGGTCCGCCCGTGGAAGGCGCCCTCGGTGGCCACGACGTGGGTCCGCCCGGTCAGCCGGCCGATCTTGAAGGCTGCCTCGTTGGCCTCGGCGCCGGAGTTGCAGAAGAAGACTTTGCCGTCCCGGCCGAACAGGTTGAGCAGCCGTTCGGCGAGGGCGACGGTCGGCTCGGCCATGAAGAAGTTGGAGATGTGGCCGAGGGAGCCGATCTGCCGGCTGACGGCCTCGACGACGGCCGGGTGGGCGTGGCCGAGGGCGTTGGTGGCGATGCCGCCGACGAAGTCGAGGTACGCGTTGCCGTCGGCGTCCCACACCTTGGTGCCCGCGCCGCGCTCCAGGGGCAGCAGCGGGGTGCCGTAGTTGTTCATGAGCGCGCCCTGCCACCGCTCGGCGTACTCCTGATGGGCGGTCATACGGCTTCCCCCTCTTGCTCGTCGGGCACGACCATCGTGCCGATGCCCTCGTCGGTGAAGATCTCCAGCAGGATCGAGTGCTGGACCCGGCCGTCGATGACGCGGGCGGTGGTGACGCCGTTGCGCACGGCGTGCAGGCAGCCCTCCATCTTCGGCACCATGCCGGACGACAGGTCCGGCAGCAGCCGCTCCAGCTCGGTCGCGGTGAGGCGGCTGATCACCTCGTCGCTGTGCGGCCAGTCCTCGTAGAGGCCCTCGACGTCCGTGAGGACCATGAGGGTTTCGGCGTCCAGTGCAGCAGCGAGTGCCGCAGCCGCCGTATCAGCATTGACGTTGTAGACATGTCCGTCGTCCTGGGAGCGGGCGATCGAGGAGACGACCGGGATGCGGCCGTCGGCGAGCAGGGCCTCGATCGCGCCCGTGTCGATCGCGGTGATCTCGCCCACCCGCCCGATGTCGACCAGCTCGCCGTCGATCTCGGGCTGGTGCTTGGTGGCGGTGATGGTGTGCGCGTCCTCGCCGGTCAGGCCGACGGCGAGCGGCCCGTGCTGGTTGAGCAGCCCGACCAGTTCGCGCTGGACCTGCCCGGCCAGCACCATCCGTACGACGTCCATGGCGTCCTCGGTGGTCACCCTGAGGCCGGCCTTGAACTCGCTGACGATGCCGTGTTGATCGAGCGCCCGACTGATCTGCGGGCCGCCGCCGTGCACGACGACGGGCTTGAGGCCGGCGTGGTGCAGGAACACCACGTCCTGGGCGAAGGCGGCCTTCAGGTCCTCGTCGATCATGGCGTTGCCGCCGAACTTGATGACGACCGTCTTGCCGTTGTGCCGGACCAGCCAGGGCAGCGCCTCGATGAGGATCTGCGCCTTGGGCAGCGCGGTGTGCTTGCGCGTCGGAGTGCTCATGAGCTGTAGGCGCTGTTCTCGTGGACGTAGTCGGCGGTGAGGTCGTTGGTCCAGATCGTGGCGGTCTCGGACCCGGCGGCGAGGTCGGCGACGATGTGCACCTCGCGGTAGCGCATGTCGACCTTGTCGCGGTCCTCGCCGACGCCGCCGTTCTTGCAGACCCAGACGCCGTTGATGGCGACGTTCAGCCGGTCGGGCTCGAAGGCGGCGGAGGTGGTGCCGATGGCGGAGAGCACGCGGCCCCAGTTGGGGTCCTCACCGTGGATGGCGCACTTGAGGAGGTTGTTGCGGGCGATGGAGCGGCCCACCTCGACGGCGTCGTCCTCGGTCGCGGCGTTGATCACCTCGACCTTGATGTCCTTGCTGGCGCCCTCGGCGTCCCGGATGAGCTGCTGTCCGAGGTCGTCGCAGACCTGCCGTACCGCCTCGGCGAACTCCTCGTACCCGGGGGTGACTTCGGCCGACCCGGAGGCGAGCAGCAGCACGGTGTCGTTGGTGGACATGCAGCCGTCGGAGTCGACCCGGTCGAAGGTCGTGCGGGTGGCGGCCCGCAGCGCCTTGTCGAGCACCTCGTCGTCGAGCGCGGCGTCGGTGGTGAGGACGACGAGCATGGTGGCGAGGCCGGGGGCGAGCATGCCCGCGCCCTTGGCCATGCCGCCGACGGTCCAGCCGTCCTTGGTGACGACGGACGTCTTGTGGACGGTGTCGGTGGTCTTGATGGCGATGGCGGCCTTCTCGCCGCCGTGCTCGGAGAGCTGGGCGGCGGCGGTCTCCACGCCCGGGAGCAGCTTGTCCATCGGGAGCAGGAGGCCGATGAGGCCGGTGGAGCAGACGGCGACCTCGATGGCGCCCCGGCCCAGGACCTCGGCGACCTTCTCCGCTGTCGCGTGCGTGTCCTGGAAGCCCTTCGGACCCGTACAGGCGTTGGCACCACCGGAGTTGAGGACGACGGCGGACACCTGGCCCCGCTACATTACATGATCGGACCACTCAACCGCCGCGGCC
>NZ_JBEOXI010000218.1:0-13843 GCF_040296465.1 Streptomyces sp. NPDC002130 | reverse complement strand
GCGGCCGTGCACGCCTCGCCCATGTTGCGCATCTTGGCGACCATCGCCCCGTCCACGGCCACGTCCAGGTCCGCGTCGTCGAAGACGATGAAGGGTGCGTTGCCGCCCAGCTCCATCGAGGTCCGCACGACCGCCTGAGCGCTCTGGGCGAGCAGCAGCTGTCCGACGGCGGTGGAGCCGGTGAAGGAAAGCTTGCGGATCCGCCCGCCGCGCAGGAGCGGTTCGCACACCTCCCCCGCACGGGAGGTGGTGACGACGTTCAGCACGCCGTCCGGCAGCCCGGCCTCCTTGAGGATCGCGGCGAGGGCAAGGCTGGAGAGTGGGGTCTGCGGGGCGGGCTTGAGGATCATCGTGCAGCCGGCGGCGATCGCCGGGCCGATCTTGCGGGTACCCATCGCCAGCGGGAAATTCCACGGCGTGATCAGCAGGCAGGGGCCCACCGGACGGCGGGAGAGCAGCATGCGGTTGCGGCCGTCCGGCAAGGTGGCGCAGCCGCCGTCGATACGGACGGCCTCCTCGGAGAACCAGCGGAAGAACTCGGCGGCGTACGCCACCTCTCCCCTGGCCTCGGCGAGCGGCTTGCCCATCTCGGACGTCATCAGGTGGGCGAGCTCGTCGGTGCGCTCGATGATGATCTCGTAGGCGCGGCGCAGGATCTCGCTGCGCGCCCGGGGCGCCGTACGCGCCCACTCCTGCTGGGCCTGGACGGCGGCCTCCTCGGCGAGCTTCGCGTCCTTGGGCCCGGCGTCGGCGACGTGGCAGAGGATCTCGCCGGTCGCGGGATCGTCGACCGCCATGGTGGCACCGTCCGCGGCGTCCACCCAGGCACCACCGATGAACAACTGGGTCAGAACCTCGGTCATGTCGTCTCTCCTGGCTGGTCGGCGGTGGGGTCGAGGAGTTCGGCGAGGTGCAGGGCACGGATGTCCCGGTCGCCCGCGAGGTGGTCGATCTGGGTGGCGCAGCTGAAGCCGTCGGCGACGACGGGCCGTCCGTCGAGGTGGTCGAGGCGGGGCTTCAGCGCGAGGTCGGCGACGGCCATCGAGGTGTCGTAGTGCTCCGCCTCGAAGCCGAAGTTGCCGGCCAGCCCGCAGCAGCCCTCGGCCTCGTCGACTCCGCGTACGCCCAGGCGGCGCAGCAGGTCGGCGGGACGGCGGCCCTTGAAGGTGGCGTACTCGTGGCAGTGGGTCTGGAGTACGACGTTCTCGGGCAGGGGCGGTGGGGTCCAGCCCTGGTCGGCCAGGTCGGTCAGAGCCCCGGTGAAGGTCTGCACGCGGTCGGCCACGCGCCGGGCGGCCTCGGTGCCGAGGAGCTCGGGTACGTCGCGTTTGAGGGCGGCGGCGCAGCTCGGTTCGGCCACGACGACGGGCCGGTCGTCGCCGTTGTCGAGGGCGGCGACGGTACGGGCCATGACTTTGCGGGCCGTGTCCAGTTGGCCGGTGCTGACCCAGGTCAGTCCGCAGCACAGGCCGTCCTGGGGTGTGCAGGGGATGCCGGCGTCGGCGAGCACGCGGCTCGCCGCTCCCACGACCTGGGGGCGGAAGGCGCGGGTGAAGCTGTCGACGAAGAGGACCGCCTTGGCGGGTTCTGCGGGCTGTGCCGCGCGCAGGGTCCTGCGCAGGGCGCGGCGGGAGGCGAAAGCGGGGATCCTGCGTTCGGTGGTGACACCCCCCAGGCGGGCCAGGAGCCTGCCGAGCGGGCCGCGCAGCAGGGCGTTGACCGGCCGGGCGGCGTATCCCGCGAGCGCCGAGGTCTTCGGCAGCCAGCCCAGGGAGTAGTGGGACCGGGGGCGCAGGCGGCCCTTGTAGTGCTGGTGGAGGAACTCGGCCTTGTAGGTGGCCATGTCGACACCCACCGGGCAGTCGCTGGAGCAGGCCTTGCAGGACAGGCACAGATCGAGGGCGTCCTTGACCTCGGTGGAGCGCCAGCCGTCCCGAATCGCCTCGCCGCGGACCATCTCCTGGAGCATGCGGGCCCGGCCGCGGGTGGAGGCGTTCTCCTCGCCGGTGGCCCGGTAGCTGGGGCACATCACCCCGCCCGCGTCGCTGCGGCAGCGGCCGACGCCGACACAGCGGCGCACGGCACCGGCGAAGCCGTCCGCGTCGTGCGGGAAGCCGAACGTCGTGTCCACGAGGGGGAGTTCGCGCAGCGCGAGATCGGCGTCCAACGGGGCCGGATCGACGATCACACCGGGGTTGAGCAGCCCGTCCGGGTCGAAGACCTCCTTGAAGGCGGCGAACGCGGCGATCATGCGGTGGCTGTACATGACCTCCAGCAGTTCGCTGCGGGCGCGTCCGTCACCGTGCTCACCCGACAGCGTGCCGCCGTGCTCCACGACCAACGCGGCGGCCTCGGCGAGGAAGCGGCGCATGACATCCCGCCCGGTGTCGGTGGCCATGTCGAAGTCGATCCGCACATGCACGCAGCCCGCGCCGAAGTGCCCGTACAGCACACCCGTCAGCTCGTGCGAGGCCAGCAGCTTGCGGAAACCCCGCAGGTAGGCGGCCAAATCCTCGGGGGCGACGGCCGCGTCCTCCCAGCCCGGCCAGGACTCACCACCGTCCACCAGCCGCGCGGCCAGCCCGGCCCCGTCCTCACGCACCCGCCACAACGACCGCCGCTCCGCCGGACTCTCCACGACCCGGCCCCCGGTCAGCCGCCCCCGCTCCCTGAGCAGCGCAAGCAGCTCAGCAGCGCGGGCGTTCACCGTGGCCTGGTCGTCGCCTTCGAGCTCGACGTACAGCCAGGCGCGGCCCTCGGGCAGACCGGTCACGGAGTCGGGCCCGCGGCGGGCGCGCATCGTGGCGACGATCGCCTCGTCCATGCCCTCCACCGCGCTCGGCGCGAACTTCAGGATCTCCGGCACGTCCTCGGCCGCCTCGACCACGTCGTCGTAGCCGAGCGTGAGGAGGGTGGATGCCTGTGCGGTCGCCACCAGGCGGACCGTCGCTGCGGTGACGACCGCACAGGTGCCTTCGGTGCCCACCAGGGCGCGGGCCAGGTCGAAGCCGTTCTCCGGCAGGAGGTGGTGGAGCTGGAAGCCGGAGACCTGGCGCGGGATGCGGCCCAGCTCGGTCCGGATCGGCGCCAGGTTCTGCTCGATCAGGCGCTTGAGGTCGGATTCGAGCCGGGCCACGGCACGGGCGTCATCCGGGTCGACCGGATGCAGCCCGTGGTGATCGGCCACGGCCCGCACGCCGTCGGCCGTCACGATCTCCAGGGACTCGACGTGCCCGCTGGTCCGGCCGTCGCGCACCGACCGGTTCCCGCACGCGTCGTTGCCGATCATGCCGCCGAGGGTGCAGCGGCTGTGCGAGGACGGGTCCGGGCCGAAGTCCAGCCCGTGCAGCGCGGTCGCACTGCGCAGCGCGTCCAGGACGACACCCGCCTCGACCCGTGCGGTGCGCGCCTCGACGTCGATGCCCAGGATCCGGTTCATGTACCGGGAGAAGTCCAGGACCACACCCGTGCCGACGGCGTTGCCGGCCATGCTGGTGCCGCCGCCCCGGGCCGTGACCGGCACACCGGTCTCGCGGCAGGCCCTCACCACGGCGACCACGTCCTCGGTGGTGCGCGGGAAGACCACCGCCCTCGGCGGCACGCGGTAGTTGGAGGCGTCGTAGGCGTAGGGGCCGGTGGCCCCCGGGCCGGTCTCCACCCGCAGACCGGGCGCGAGCTCGGCGATACGGGCCGTGAGACCCGCCAGGTCGCGGGTGGCGGTGGTCATCGGCCCGACGCTCCCGAGGTTCCGGTCTCGACGGCGTTCGCCCAGGCCTGGAGGCCCTCGTCGACGCCGGTCTCGTCGATCACGAGCGCCGGGATCATGCGGACGACCTGGTTCCAGGCGCCGCACAGCAGCAGGAGCAGGCCCTCGTCGATGGCGGCCCGCTGGACGCGGGCGGCGGTCTCCGGGTCGGGGCTGCCGTCCTCCGTGACGAACTCGGTGGCGAGCATGAGGCCGAGGCCGCGGACGTCGCCGATGCCCGGGGTCCGGTCGGCCACGGCCTCCAGGCCCTGGCGGAGCCGCTTGCCCATCGCCTCGGCGTTCTCGACGAGCTTCTCGTCGCGTACGACGTCCAGCGTCGCGCAGGCGGCGGCGCAGGCGACGGCGTTGGCGCCGTACGTGCCGCCCTGCGAGCCGGGCCAGGCCTTCGCCATCAGCTCCTCGGAGGCGGCGATGCCGGAGAGGGGGAAGCCGCTGGCCAGGCCCTTGGCGGTGACCAGGATGTCGGGGGTGACGCCGAAGTGGTCATGGCCCCAGAAGCGGCCGGTGCGGCCGACGCCGGTCTGCACCTCGTCGAAGATCAGCAGGAAGCCGTGCCGGTCCGCCCGCTCCCGCAGCCCTTCGAGGAAGGCACGGTTGGCGGGGACGTAGCCGCCCTCTCCGAGGACCGGCTCGACGATGATCGCCGCCGTGTCGGCGGGCGAGGAGATCGTCTGCAGGGTGTAGTCGAGTTCCTTCAGCGCGAAGCGGGTGGCGGTCTCCTCGTCCCAGCCGTACCGGAAGGGCGTCGGGAACGGGGTGACGACCACGCCGCTCATCAGCGGCGAGAACCCGGACCGGAAGCGGATGCCGGAGGTGGTCATGGAGGCGGCGGCGACCGTACGGCCGTGGAAGCCGCCGTGGCAGACCAGGACGTTGGGCCGGCCGGTGGCCTGGCGGGCCAGCCGCAGGGCCGCCTCGACGGCCTCGCTGCCGGAGTTGGTGAAGAACAGGCTGTCCAGGCCGGCCGGCAGCACCTCGCCCAGCTTGTCGACGAGGCGGCGCAGCGGCTCGTGCATCACGGTCGTGTACTGGCCGTGGATCAGCGTGCCCACCTGCTCCTGCGCCGCCGCCACGACCTGGGGGTGGCAGTGCCCGGTGCTGGTGACACCGATGCCGGCGGTGAAGTCGAGGTAGCGGCGGCCGTCCTCATCGTAGAGGTGGACGCCCTCGCCCCGGGCGGCCACGACGGGCGTGGCCTGGCGAAGGTGCGGCGACAGTGCGGTCATGGTGTCTCCCGGCCGTACGACGAGGTCTGGTGGCTTGGCTCAGCTCCGGTACATGAGCATCCGAGCCTTCGCGAAAGGGGACAACGCGTGATCTGTCCAGCCGGAACCCGTTGTTCGGACGTTGTGTCAACCGCCGGACCCCTGCGACACCGCCCGCCCCTCCGGTGGACTGCTCTTGCGCAGGTCAGTGCCGCTTGTCAGAGTGACCGGGCATGCTGGGAGGCACCGTGAACGCTCACCCCCCGACGGCCGGCCCGGACGCCACCCCGGGCGGCCGTGCGCCGACCCTCGCCGACGTCCTCGCCCTGCCGGTCCTGGCCGCAGGGCAGCCCCAGGTCGTCACGGGGCTGGACCGGCTGGACCGGCCGGTGCGCTGGGTGCACATCACCGAGCTGACGGACCCCGCCTCCTTTCTCAAGGGCGGCGAGCTGGTCCTGACCACGGGCATGCCCCTGCCGGAGGACGCCGCGGGGGTGCGCCGGTACGTCGAGGAACTCACCGAGGTGGGGGCGGCCGCCCTGGTCATCGAACTCGTACGGCGCTACCACCGGCCGCCCGACGCCCTCGTGCAGGCGTGCCGGGCCCGGAAGCTCCCCCTGGTCACCCTGGCCCGGGACGTCAACTTCCTCGAGGTCACGCAGGTCGTGCACGCCCTGATCCTGGGCAACCAGGCCGACGCGATGCGGCGCACCCAGCGGATCCACGAGGCGTTCACGGCCCTGACGCTGCGCGGGGCGGGGCCGGAGGACGTGGTGCGCGCGGCGGCGGAGATGAGCGGCCGGACGGTCGTGCTGGAGAACCTGGTGCACCAGGCGCTGATCTACGAGCCCTCGGGGAGCACGGTGGAGGAGGCGCTCGGCGACTGGGAGCGGCGCTCCCGGGCGACCGAGCCCGGCGGCCACACCGAGGTGGGCGGCCCGGAGGGCTGGCTCACCGCGCCCGTGTCCTACCAGGGTGAACGCTGGGGGCGGCTGGCCATGCTGCCCGCCGACGGACCGGTTTTCGGGCCGGAGCACATCACCGTCCTGGAGCGGACGGCGATGGCCCTGACCGTGGCCCGGCTCATCCACTCCACGCCGTGGGAGCGCACGGCCCACCGCAATGCCCTGCGGGAGCTGGCGGAGCAGCGCCACCACTCCCCCGAGGACGTCCGTGCCCGCTGCGCCGCGCTGGGGCTGCCCACGGAGGCCGGTGTGTTCCTGGCGATCCTCGTGGACCCGGGGCCCGGCGCGGAGGGCACCGAGCCGGAGGCGCTGCTGCACCGGGAGCTGAGGTCGGCCGGCATTCCGGCCCTGGTCGGCGAACTCTCCCCCGGCCGCCTCGGCGTCCTGCTGGCGTTGCGCCCCGCCCAGCCCTGGCGGCCCGTGACCGAACGACTGAGCCGCACCGCGCTGGCTCTGGCCCCGGCGGCGATCGTCGGTGTCGGCTCGGAGGTTGCGGAGCTCGCCGACACCGCACGCTCCTTCCGGGAAGCGGCCCGGGTCATAGAGGCCACCCCGCCCGGCCAGGCCCTGCCCGCGGACCGTTCCTTCCACGAGCTGCCCGACATCGACCTGCGCAGGCTGCTGTACGCGCTGCGCGAGGACCCCAGGATCCAGGACTACACCGAACGCCGGCTGGGCCGGCTCATCGACCACGACACCCGGCACGGCACCGACCTGCTGACGACCCTGGGCCACTACCTCGACGCCGCCGGCAACAAGACCACGGCGGCCCGTCGCGGCGGCCTGTCCAGGGAGACCATGTACCAGCGCCTGCGCGCCATCGAACGCCTCCTCGACACGGACCTCGAATCCGGCGCACGCCGCACCGAACTCCACGTGGCCCTCACGGCGTTGGGCGCGCTGCGCGCCGACCGGGGAGCACACCCCCTGTAACGCTTTTCGCGTCCCGTTCCAAGAACAAGTGACAGGGCACCTGTCGACGAGAAGGGGACATCGGTGGACGACGCGGAACGGTTACGGAGTGGGCCCGCTGCGGCAGTCGGCGACCCGCGGCTCTTCGAGGAGTTCTACCGGCGTCACGTCGACGCCGTGCTGCGCTTCGTGGCCCGCCGGGTGGACGACCCGCACACGGCGGCGGACCTGACGGCCGAGATCTTCCTCGCCGTCCTCGACTCGGCCCCCACCTACCGGCATCACCTCGGCAGCGAGACGGCCTGGCTGTACGGCATCGCCCGCAACGTCGTGTCGTCGGAGCGCCGCCGGGTCGCCCGGGAGACCGAACGCGATCTGCGCATCTCCGGGCGGCGGTTGCTGGAGCCGGACGACATGGCCCGCATCGAGGACAAGCTCGACGCGGAGAGCCCCGGGCGGCGTGTCCTGGCCGCGCTGGCGCGGCTGCCCGAGGGCGAGCGGGCCGTCATGGAACTGATCGCGGTCGACCAGCTCACGGTCACCGAGGCCGCGGCCGCACTGGGCATCCGCCAGGTCACGGCCCGGGTCCGGCTTCATCGGGCCCGCAAGGCACTGCGCGGGGAGACGGACTGCCGGACCGCTCAGCCGCCGGAGGCATCGCTGGTGTACGTGGCAAGGGGGGAAGCATGAGCACGAGGATGACGTTCGAGGACCGGCTGCTCGGTGAGCTGAAGAAGGAGATCGAGCTGCGCGCGGCCGGGGCCGGACCGGACACGGGCAGTTCGGCGGCTCGCGTGCGCCGCCGGTTCGCCCCGCGCCGCATCGCCGTGGTGCTGGCGGCCTGCGCGGCGGCGTGGGCAGCCACGGTGGTGGTGCCCGGCTCACCCGCCGACTCCAGCGCGTTCGCGGTGGAGCGCCACGACAACGGCAGTGTCGAACTCACCGTCAAGCAGGGCTTCGGCATCGACGACCAGCTGGAACTCGCGAAGCGCGTGCGGCCGTGGGGCATCCGGGTGGCTGTGGTCGCTCCCGCGGACGCGTGCAGCTCGTGGGACATTCCCCGGGTCATGGTTCTCACCGCCGAGGGCGACCCCATCCGGGCCTGGCCCGTCACCCTGCGCCGTGGCAGCACGCTGGTGATCGAGAACTCCTGGGGCGAACCGGTGCCGAGGGGCGAGATCGAGCACTACCAGGTGAAGCCCTGCACTCGCCGGTGAGCGCCCGGCTGGGCTGGCTCGACGCGCTGCGCGGATTCGCCGCTCTCGTCGTGGTGTTCGACCACTCGTCGCACACCTTCATGCCGGACTCACGGGCGGAGCTGATGCCGCAGTTCAACACCAGCCGCTACGGCATCATGGTGTTCTTCCTGGTCAGCGGGTACATCGTCCCGGCATCGCTGGAACGCCGGGGCTGTGTGCGGACGTTCTGGATCGGCCGGGTCTTCCGGGTCTATCCGCTGTGGGCAGTCGTCGTCACCGGGCTGCTCGCCGTCGACGCCCTGGGTCTCGCGGAGCTGCGCGACGTCGGCTCGCAGAGCGCTGTCACCGTGGCCGTCGCACACCTCACCATGCTCCAGGAGCTGCTGGAGACGCCCAGCCTCCTGCTCGTCCTCTGGACGCTCTCGTACGAGATGTGCTTCTACCTGCTGGTCGTCGCCCTCTTCACGGTCCGGCTGCACCACCGGTCCGGGGCGGTCGCCGCCGTCTTGGCCGTGCTCGCCGTGGTGAGCGCGGTGGCGGGGGCGTTGCTGCCGGTGTCCGCGCTGTCCGGCCTGGTCGGGACCGGCCCCCTGATCGCGTTCGCGTCGATCACCATGGCGGCCGCCCTGTGCTGTGCGAGTTCCGCCTCACCGGTGTTACGGGTGTTCGGGGGTGTGCTGGGCGGAGCACTGGCACTCGTGCTGGTTCCGTTCAACGGCACGGTCCCTGTGTGGGAGGGCCTGGTGATCCTCGCCGTCATGTTCCTCGGTACCGCCGTCCGCCGAGCCGAGCGCAGGCAGAGCACCTGGCACCGCGCCGCGGGCACGGCAACACTGGTGATCGCCTGCGCCGTGGGAAGCGCCTACCGGTACGGCGACGGCCACCACTTCACACGGCGCGGCTGGATCGTGGCGTTCCTGCTGGCCGTGCTGACCTTCGCCGCTGGGCTGGCCTGGCGCCGCCGGCGCGTGCCGGGGCTGCTGACCGGCTTGGGGACGATCAGCTATTCGGTGTATCTGGTGCATCCGGTGCTACTGGCGGTGATCGACGGCACCGTCGGACGCCGCAGCGACGACCACGCCGGGCTCGAAGTGGCCTTCTTTGCCTTCCTGTTGCCGCTGTGCATAGTGACCCACCGGTACGTCGAGGTCCCGGGCCAGGCATGTGGCCGTCGGCTGGCCCGCTCTCGGCAGGCTCAGGTGTCGAAGTCCACCGTCAGCTCCTCCGACACCGGGAACGACTGGCACGTGAGGACGTAACCCGCGTCGACCTCGGACGGTTCGAGGGCGAAGTTGCGGCGCATGTCGGCCTTGCCGTCGGTGATCTGGGCCCGGCAGGTGCCGCAGACGCCGCCCTTGCAGGCGAAGGGCAGGTCGGGCCGGGTCTGTTGGGCCCCCTCCAGAATGGTGCGGTCGCGGGGCAGCGGGGACGTGGTGGAGCGGCCGTCGAGGGTGACGGTGACCTGGCTGACCGGGCCGGAGGGGCCGGTCTCGGTGTGCCGGACCTCGCGGACTGGCTCGTCGTCGGCGTAGAACAGCTCCTGGTGGACGCGGTCGGCGGGGACGCCGAGGCCGGTCAGGACCTGCTGGGCGGCGCGGACCATGCCGTGCGGGCCGCACAGCCACCAGTGGTCGGCCGACTCCACGTCGACCAGTGCGTCGACGAGGGCGGCCAGCCGCTCGGCGTCGAGGCGGCCGGAGAGCACCTCGGCCTCGCGGGGCTCGCGGGAGAGGACGTGGGCGAGCTGGAACCGCGTCGGGTAGAGGTCCTTCAGGTCGGCGAGTTCGTCGGCGAACATCACCGTGCCGGTGCGGCGGTTGCCGTAGAGGAGGGTGACGCGCGAGCGGGAGTCGGCGGCCAGGACGGACTCGGCGATGGAGACCATGGGTGTGATGCCGGAGCCGGCCGCGATCAGGACGTGGTGGCCGTGGGTCGTGAGGTCGGGGGTGAAGGCGCCGGTGGGTGCCATGACCTCGACCACGTCACCGGGGCGTACGTCGTTCACCAGCCAGGAGGAGAACAGGCCGCCCGGCACCACGCGGACGCCGATCCGCGGCGCTGTGCCGGCGGGGGCGCAGATCGAGTACGAGCGGCGCTCGTCCCTGCCGTCGATGTCGCGGCGCAGCGTGAGCGACTGGCCGGGCGCGAAGGTGAACTCCTCGGCCAGCTCGGCCGGCATGTCGAAGCTGACGGCTGCCGCGTCCTCGCACAGCGGCTGCACGGCGGCGACCCGCAGGGGGTGGAAGACCGGACGTCGGCGGGCACGCGGGCGTGCCGCCGGGGCGGGGGCCGGCTCCATCAGGTCCTCCATCAGATCTCCTTGACGTACTCGAACGGCTCGCGGCAGGCGAGGCAGCGCCACAGGGACTTGCAGGACGTGGCGCCGAAGCGGGAGGTCTCCTCGGTGTCGGGGTGACCGCAGCGGGGGCAGGGCACCGAGCGGCGGGTCGCCGACAGCACGAGCGGCACCGGGCCGGCGGCGCGCGCGGGCGCGGCACCGGGCGGGGCGATGCCGTGCTCGGCGAGCTTGCGCCGGCCGTCCGCCGTGATCCAGTCGCTGCTCCACGGCGGGTCGAGGACCGTGCGGATCTCCACGCGCGCGTACCCCGCCTCGCGCAGCCGGGCGGCCACGCCCGCGCGCATCTCGGCCATCGCCGGGCAGCCCGAGTAGGTCGGGGTCAGGCCGGCGACCACCGTGCCGTCCGGAGCCAGGGTCACCTCGCGCAGTACGCCGAGGTCGGCCAGGGTGAGCATGGGCAGTTCGGGGTCGGGCACCTGCTCGGCGATGCGCCGGGCCCGTCGGGCGTCCAGAAGTGCCGTCACCATGTCGCCTCCGGGTGGGCGCGGGCCACGCCCTGCAACTCGGCCAGCAGCGGGGCGAGGTGCTCGGTGTGCTCCCCGGTGCGGCCCGAGCCGGGCAGGGGGCGGTAGACCGGCATGGGCAGTCCGGCCGCCTCGGTGACCTGGCGGAGGACCGCGACGACCTCGTCCCGGACGTCGTACGCCGTGAACAGCTCGCCCAGGTAGGGCGCCACCTGCTCCTGCGCCCTGCGCATCCGGCGGTGGGACTCCTCGGTGCCGTCGCCGAGGCGCACGGCCCACTCGGCCGCGTACTGGCGGTGGTAGGCCAGTTCCTTCACGCCCTTGGCGGCGATCGCCGCGAGCACCGGGTCGCGGTGCGCGGTGAGCCGCTCGAAGTGCGCGAGGCGCCAGCTGGCGAGCACCAGCAGCCGCACGATCGAGAACGCGAAGTCGCCGCCCGGCAGTTCCGCCAGGCGTACGTTGCGGAAGTCGCCGGCGTCGCGGAAGTAGGCGTAGGCGTCTTCGTCGCGGCCGGTGCCGTCAACCTGGCCCGCGCGGGAGTAGAGCAGGCGGGCCTGGCCGAGCAGGTCGAGCCCGATGTTGGCCAGCGCCACCTCCTCCTCCAGCTCGGGGGCGCGGGTGGTCCACTCGGCGAGCCGCTGGGCGGAGACCAGGGCGTCGTCGGCCAGGGTGACGCAGAGGTCCGCCAGTTCACCGGCGTCGACCCCGTCCGGCACGGTGGCGTCGATGCCGTGCAGGGGGTCCTCGAAGCCGGTGCCGTAGGCCCAGCGGGTGTCGTCCTCGTGGCCCTCGGCGAGGGTCATGTAGACGTGGTCGTCGCTCATGCCCTGTCCTTCAGATGTGGGGGACGTCGTCGGGGATGTCGTAGAAGGTCGGGTGCCGGTAGACCTTGTCGGCGCTGGGCTCGAAGAAGGGGTCCTTCTCGTCGCGGGTGGAGGCGGCGATGTGCTCGGAGCGCACGACCCAGATGCTCACGCCCTCGTTGCGCCGGGTGTACAGGTCGCGGGCGTGGGTGAGCGCCATGCGGTCGTCGGCGGCGTGCAGCGATCCCACGTGGACGTGGTTCAGCCCGCGCTTGCCGCGCACGAACACCTCGTACAGCGGCCAGTCCTGCCGGTCGGCGGTCATGCCACCGCTCCCTTCTCCGCGCGGGCGGCCTGCTTGGCGGCGTGGGCGGTGGCCGCCTCACGCACCCAGGCGCCCTCCTCGTGGGCCGTGCGGCGCCGTTGCATCCGCTGGTCGTTGCACGGGCCGTCGCCCTTGATGACCCGCATCAGCTCGTCCCAGTCGGGCGTGCCGAAGTCGTGGTGGCCCCGCTCCTCGTTCCAGCGCAGCTCCGGGTCGGGGAGCGTCACGCCGAGCTTCTCGGCCTGCGGGACGGTCATGTCGACGAAGCGCCGGCGCAGTTCGTCGTTGCTGTGCCGCTTGATGTTCCAGGCCATGGACTGCGCGGAGTTGGGCGAGGCGTCGTCGGGCGGGCCGAACATCATCAGCGACGGCCACCACCAGCGGTTCACCGCGTCCTGCACCATCTCGCGCTGCTCCGGGGTGCCGCGCATCATCGTCATCAGCAGCTCGTAGCCCTGCCGCTGGTGGAAGGACTCCTCCTTGCAGATCCGCACCATGGCGCGCGCGTAGGGCCCGTAGGAGGAGCGGCACAGCGGCACCTGGTTGCAGATGGCGGCGCCGTCCACGAACCAGCCGATCACTCCGACGTCCGCGAAGCTCAGCGTCGGGTAGTTGAAGATCGACGAGTACTTCTGGCGGCCCTCGATCAGCCGCTCGGTGAGGTCCGCGCGGTCGGCGCCCAGCGTCTCCGCCGCTGAGTACAGGTACAGCCCGTGCCCGGCCTCGTCCTGGACCTTGGCGAACAGAATGGCCTTGCGGCGCAGCGACGGGGCGCGGGTGATCCACTCGCCCTCGGGCTGCATGCCGATGATCTCCGAGTGCGCGTGCTGCGCGATCTGCCGGATCAGTGTCTTCCGGTACCCCTCCGGCATCCAGTCGCGCGGCTCGATCCGCTGGTCCCGCGCGATCGTCGCGTCGAAGTGCTGCTGGAGAGCCGGCTCGGCGCCGTCCGCCCCCGGGGGGCTGGAGTGTGTCGTGTCCATCCGTCCCACTTCCCAACCGACCATTCGTTCGGTCCATCGTAGGACACGCCGGTGCGCCTTGGTAAGACCCCTTGGGCAAGTCCTGGACCTTGACAGGCGTCGAGACGGCTGGATTACATGGCAGCGCCGAGGCTAACCGAATGTTCGGTCGGGCTAAGAGGTGGTGCGAGAGTGACCCATACCGCTGACGCGACGCCGCCCGCGGAGGCGATGTTCGCCGCGGACGAGGCCTCCCGTGGGCTCGGGATCGAGCTGCTGGAGCAGGGCGAGGGGACCGCCGTGCTGCGGATGACCGTGACCCCGGCGATGGTGAACGGGCACGGGATCGCCCACGGCGGATACGTCTTCCTGCTCGCCGACAGCGCATTCGCCTGCGCGTGCAACAGTCACGGCCCGGTGACCGTCGCGGCCGGCGCGGACATCACCTTCGTCGCCCCGGCGTACCAGGGCGACGAACTCGTGGCGCGGGCCGAGGAACGTACCCGCTACGGGCGCAGCGGCCTCTACGACGTGACGGTCCGGCGGGGCGACGAGGTGGTCGCGGAGTTCCGGGGCCGCAGCCGCAGTATCAGGAGCACGAGGCCGGAGGAGCCTGAATGACCAGCGAGACGACGGCCTCCCGGGCCCCGGAGCCGACGGGACGGCGACGCGGCGAGCCCCTCCCCCACGACCTGCTCGACGACGGGGAGCGGCTGACCCGCGAGCAGCTGCGCGAGCTCCAGCTCGACCGTCTGCGCGGGAGCCTGCGGCACGCCTACGACAACGTGGAGGCGTACCGGAAGAAGTTCGACGCGGCCGGGGGAAGGGGCGCTGGGCTTCCAGGTGCCGGACCAGAGCAGCCTGCGCCTCGGTGGCAGGTTGG
>NZ_JBEOXI010000217.1:0-13913 GCF_040296465.1 Streptomyces sp. NPDC002130 | reverse complement strand
CCACCGTCGTCGCCAGGATCCAGCCCAGCAGGATCATCGCCGTCGCCAGCCACTGCCAGGCCCCGCGCAGCTGCCAGAAGCCCACCTGGGCATCCCGCTGCGCGCCGGGCAGGGAGTCCTGGTCCTCACGCCGATGCTGCACCGGCAGCCCGTGTGGGGCGACAACCCCGAGCTGTTCGACCCCGCCCGCTTCACGGCCGAGGCGGAGGCCGAACGGCCGGTGCACGCCTTCAAGCCGTTCGGCACCGGCGAGCGCGCCTGCATCGGACGGCAGTTCGCGCTGCACGAGGCGACCATGCTGCTGGCCATGCTCGTCCACCGCTACCGGATGGGCGACCACGCCGACTACCGGCTCGACGTCAAGGAGACCCTCACCCTCAAGCCCGAGGGCTTCACCCTCGCCCTGACGCCGCGCACCTCCGCCGACCGCGTCCACAGCCCGCTGCCGGGAGCCGCGCCGGCCCAGGACACCGCCTCGGCCGAGCCGCAGGACCTGCCCGCCCGTGTCCGCCCCGGCACCGCCGCCCTCTTCCTGCACGGCAGCAACTACGGCACCTGCCGTGACTTCGCGGCCCGGCTCGCCGACGAGGCCGCCGCCATCGGCTGTGAGACCGAGGTGGCACCCCTCGATGCCTGCGCGGGCGGCCTGCCCACCGACCGGCCCGTCGTCATCACCGCCGCCTCCTACAACGGCCGCCCCACCGACGACGCCACCGCCTTCGCCGCCCGGCTGGAGGAGACCCACGACCTGTCGGGCGTGACGTACGCCGTCCTCGGCGTCGGCGACCGCAACTGGGCCGCCACCTACCAGCACGTCCCCACTCGCATCGACGAGCGGCTCGCCGAGTCCGGCGCCGCCCGGCTGCTGGAGCGCGCCGCCGCCGACGCCTCCGGCGACCTCACCGGCACCGTCCGCGCCTTCACCGCGTCCCTGCGCACCGCCCTGCTCGAGCGCTACGGCGACCCGGACGCCACGACCCCGGACCCCGAGCCCCAGAGCGCCTACGAGGTCCGCACCCAGACCGGCGGACCGCTGGACGCCCTCGCCGAACGGCACGGTCTCGTCCCCATGCGCGTCACCGAGGCGCGCGACCTCACCGCCCCCGGCTACGCCCGGCGCAAGCGGTTCCTGCGTGTCGCCCTGCCGGACGGCGTCACCTACCGCACGGCCGACCACCTCACCGTGCTGCCCGCCAACGCCCCGGACCTCGTCACCCGCGCCGCCACCGCGCTCGGCGCCGACCTCGACACGGTCCTGGACATCCGCGCCACCCGCCCGCGCCGCGACGGCATCGCCGTGGACCGGCCCGTGACGGTACGACAGCTGCTCACCCATCACGTGGAGTTGCAGGAGCGCCCGACCGCCGGGCAGCTGTCCGCGCTCGCCGCCGCCAACCCGTGCCCGCCGGAGCGCATGGCCCTGGCCGCCCTCACCGACGACCCGCGCACCCTCGTGGAGATCCTGGAGGACCACCCGGCCCTGCGCGGCGCCCTGGACTGGCCCCAGCTCCTCGACCTCCTCACCCCGCTGCGGCCGCGCCACTACTCCATCTCCTCCTCGCCCGCCGTCGACCCCGGACACGCGGACCTGATGGTGTCGCTGCTGGAGGCACCCGCCCGCTCCGGCAGGGGCGTCTACCGGGGCACCGGCTCCGGCCACCTCACCGCCCTCGAGCCCGGCGACACGGTGTACGCGCGCGTGCAGCCGTGCCGGGAGGCCTTCCGGATCGACGTCACCGGCGACCCGGCACCGGTCGTCATGGTCGCGGCGGGCACCGGCCTCGCCCCGTTCCGCGGCACCATCGCCGACCGTACGGCCGCCCTCACGACCGGCACCGAACTCGCCCCTGCGCTCTGCTACTTCGGCTGTGACGCCCCGGACGCGGACTTCCTGCACGCCGAGGAACTGCGCGCCGCCGAGAGTGCCGGCGCCGTGTCCCTGCGCCCCGCCTTCAGCGAGACGCCCGCGGGCGAGGTGCGGTTCGTGCAGCACCGGATCGCCGCCGAGGCCGAGGAGGTCTGGGGCCTGCTGGACTCCGGAGCGCGGGTGTACGTCTGCGGTGACGGTTCCCGGATGGCGCCCGGGGTGCGGGAGGCGTTCCGTACCCTGTTCAGGAAGCACACGCCGGGCGCCGACGAGTCGGCCGCCGAGCAGTGGCTGGACGCACTGATCGCGGACGGACGTTACATCGAGGACGTGTACGCGGCCGGCTGACCGATGCGGCAGGGGAGGGGTGGGCACACGGTGGTGGACTCCTGGGAACGGGCCCGGCACATCCTGGAGGTGGCGGGCCTGGATCCCGGCCGCCTCGCCCACCTCGCCCCCCTGACCGGCGGCACCTACAACACCGTCGAGGAGCTCCGCCTCACCGACGGCAGCCGCTACGTGCTGAAGATCCCGCCCGCCGCCGCCGTCCCCGGTCTGCGGCACGAGAAGCGGCTGCTCGTCTCGGAGGCCGAGTTCTACCGCTCGGCCGCCCGCGTCGGGGTCCCCGCGCCGCGGACGGTGTCGGCGGGGGACGACTTCCTGCTCATGACGGCCCTGCCGGGCGACCCGTGGGACGGCACGCTCACCGACCCCGAACAGACCGCCCTGCGTACGGAACTGGGACGCCAGGTGGCCCGCCTGCACGGTGTGACCGGACCCGGTCACGGCTACCCCTCCGGCGCCCTCGGCCCGCTCGCCCCCGACTGGCGGACGGCGTTCACGGCGATGTTCGACGCCGTCCTCGACGACGCCCGGCGCTACGGGGCCCCGCTGCCCCGCCCCGTCGACGCCGTGGTCCGTACTGCCGCGTCCGCGTACGGCGCCCTCGACGAGGTCACCGACCCGTGTCTCGTCCACTTCGACCTGTGGCGGGGCAACATCCTCGTCGACCGTGCGGACGGCCGGGCCCGCATCGGCGGCCTCATCGACGGGGAGCGCATGTTCTGGGGCGACCCCCTGGCCGACTTCGTCTCCCTGGCGCTGCTCGGGGACATCAGGAAGGACGAGGACTTCCTGGCCGGCTACCGGGAGGCCGGCGGCCGGGCCCGCTTCGACGCCCCCGCCCGGCTGCGACTGGCCCTGTACCGGGCGTACCTGTACCTGATCATGCTCACCGAGACGATTCCCCGCGAGGCCGGCGAGCAGCAGCGGCACTGGGTGCAGGAGACGGTCGCCCCCGAACTCGTCGCGGCTCTGGACGAGATCGAGGCGACTTCCTGAGCCGCAGCCCGGACTCCGGTTAGCTCACATCATGAAATAAGGGGTGGAGGAATGTCGCGCCCGGCCCGGCCCCGACGGTATCTTGCAGGTCGGACAGGGGACGCGAAAGGAGCCACATGGCTGCGCGGAACGGGCGCACGGTACGAGATCTCAGGCGGGCCAACCGTACGGCCGTGCTGCAGAGGCTCTACTTCGACGGCCCGCTCAGCCGCTTCGAACTCGGCCCGGCGACCGGCCTCAGCTCCGGTTCCGTCAGCAACGTCGTCGCCGACCTGGTCGCCGACGGGCTGGTCGAGGAGGCCGGCAGCGTCGACTCCGACGGCGGCCGCCCCCGCACCCTGCTGCGCGTCGCACCCGGCAGCGGCCACATGATCGGGGTAGACGTCGGCGAGACGCGGGTCCGGGTCGAACTCTTCGATCTCACCCTCACCGAACTCGCCCGCGCCGAGCACCCGCTCACGCCGCAGCGCTACGAGGTGGAGGCCATCGTCGGCCACATCCGCCAGGGCATCACCGAGGTGCTGGACACCGCCGGTCTCGCGCCCGAACGGCTCCTCGGCGTCGGCATCGGCGTCCCCGGCATCGTCGAGCGCACCGCGGACCGCGGCGCGCTCGTCCACGGCCAGACCATCGGCTGGGACGCCGTCCCGCTGGAGGCCCTGCTCCGCGCCGGTTCCCCACCGCCGGACACCGTCCCGTACTTCATCGACAACGGCGCCAAGACGCTGGGCCAGGCCGAGATGTGGTTCGGCGCCGGACGCGGCGCCCACAACGCCGTCGTGGTGCTGTTCGGTTCCGGCGTCGGCGCCAGTCTCGTCACCCCGGACGTGGACCAGGGCCGCGCGGTCGAGTGGGGGCACCTGACCGTACGGGTCCGGGGCCGCCGCTGCCGGTGCGGGGCGCTCGGCTGCCTGGAGGCGTACGCGGGCGCCGAGTCGCTGCTGGCCCGCTGGCGGGAGTCGGGCGGCCGGGTCCCGGACGGCGCCGACGAGGAGACCGCCCTCACGGCGATGCTCGCCGCGGCCCACCCGCCCGAGGGCGGTGCGCCCGACCCCGTCGCGCTGGCCGTCCTGGAGGAGACCGCCGAATACCTCGGGGCGGGCCTGTCCGACCTGATCAACCTCTTCCAGCCCGAGCGCATCCTCATCGGCGGCTGGGCAGGCCTGGCGCTCGGCTCGCGCTTCCTGCCCGCGGTACGCCGTCACGCCATGTCGTACGCGCTGCGGCACCCGGCCGGGAAGGTGACCGTCGACCTCGGCCGGCTCGGGCCCGACGCGGTCACCGTCGGCGCCGCGATCCTGCCGCTCGCCGACTTCTTCGCACGCGGCGGACGGCGCCCCGACCCGGCACCGGAGTATCCGCTCCCGGCCTGGCGCACGGCACTTCAGGAGCGGATCCCGCGCTGAGGTTTCGCCGATCACCGCGGAGGTACTCGCGTGGCGCCCGGACCACAGAAGGGAGCACGCCGTGACCGACCACCGCCTCGAAGGACCCGGCGAGAACGGTGAGCCCATCCCGCGGGACATGCCGGACCAGCAGGCCGACGACGGCGAGGACCCGTGGGAGGTCGCCCCGCGCTTCACGGGAACCGGCGAGCGCGAGAACGCCGAGCGGCAGAGCGACGACGAGACCGACGAGCCCACCGGCGACGTCCCCGACACGGACGAGGCGGGGACGGGCCGGCAGGGAGCACCGCACTCGGGAACGGTTCACCCCGAGCATCCGGTGCCGGACGAGCCCTCCGCCTGAGGAGGGCATCCCACCGGGGGCCGCAGCCGGCTGTGGGGGTCGGCTGCGGCCCCCGGGCATGTCCAGGGCCGCCCGCCCGGGCAGGGGTCGGCGTGTCCGTCGTGCACAGGTCGCAGGGTCGCAAGGTCCAGAGCCGCTCGCCCGGTCGGAAACGGCTCGCCCACGGCTCGCGGGGATCAGCCCACCTTGCGTCCCCGCAGCGGCTCCGTCGGCGCCCCCGCCCCCTGCTGGAAGCCCAGCAGAAACTCCTCCAGCACCTCGGGAGCCGTGTGCTCCGGCCGCCAGCCGAGTTCCGTGTGCGCCCGTGCGCAGTCCATGAGCGGCAGCCGCAGCACCGCGTCGAACAGGTGCGGGGAGGCGGGCAGCAGATGCAGGCCCCAGGCGGCGGCGATCGCCGACCGGGCCGCGCCGCGCGGCAGCCGCACCGGGCGTGCGTCGAACATCTCGCCCAGCAGCCGCGCGTCGACGGGCGGGTCGGCCGCCAGGTTGAAGGCGCCCCGGACGTCGGAGCGCAGCGCCAGCCGGTACGCGTGCGCCGCGTCGTCGGTGTGCAGCGCCTGCACCCGCAGCCCCGGGATGTCCGGCAGGAACGGCAGCAGCTCCGGGCGGGCCAGCGGGCCGGGCAGGAACCGGCCGCCGAAGATGCGGCGCTGCTCGCTCGCGGACTCCCGCTGGAAGAGGAAGGCGGGCCGCATCCGCACCACCCGCGTCCCCGGGTGGTCACGCTCGAAGGTGTCCAGCGCCCGTTCCAGGTAGGCCTTCTCCCGGCAGTACGCGGCGTCCGGCCAGCCGTGCGTCGGCCACGACTCGTCCACCGTCTCGTCCTTGGGGCCGGGCGAGTACGCGCCGACCGACGACGCGTGCACCAGGACCGGGACGCCCGCCTCGGCCACCGCCTCGAAGACCCGCATGCTGCCGAGCACGTTCGTGCGCCAGGTCGCCGCCGGGTCGTGCGTCGGCTGGAACGCCCAGGCCAGATGGACCACCGCGTCGGCGTCCGTGAACCGCTCCACCAGGTCGGACCGCTCCGAGGCCAGATCGACGGCGGCCCAGTTGGTCTTCGGCGGCGACCAGTCGGGGATCCGCCGGGCCAGACCCAGCACCGACGCGACCTCCGGATCCTCCGACAGCAGGCGCACCACGCTCGTGCCGACGTTGCCGGTGGCGCCCGTGACGACGACCCTCATGCCCGTTCCGCTGCTCACTTCGTGCTCCTCTCGGCCGCCTGGTTCCACGAGAGGTGACCGAGTACCCGGGAGGCACGGATTGCACGTGGGGAGAGGAAAGCCCCGGCCGGACGGGGGAATCACGGCCGGGGCGGCCAGCGGCTCGGGGTCCTGTCCGGACCCACGCCTCGTTCAACGGACAACCACCTGGGGGTGTGTCACTGCCCCTCGTCGTCCGGGAGGGCCTCCACCCAGAGGTTCTCCGCCTGGAGCAGCAGCGTGCCCAGGACGGCGGTGTGGGCTGCCCCCTCCCCGGCGTGCCGGCGCAGTCCGTCCTGCAACTCCTCGTGCAGCTCACGCATGGCCTTCTCGGTCTCCTCGCCCGGCCGGGCGGTCACACTGCCGTCGAGCAGACTGTCGGCCTCCGCGCACAGGGCGTCCCCGATCAGCTCCAGCAGACGGGCGTACGAGCGCAGGGCCGGGCCCTCGGGCGGGGCGGGAGTGCGCTTGTCGTCCACGGACACCGCGAGCGCCCGGGTCAGCGTGGCGACGTGCCCGGTGACCCTGCCGAGCCGCTCGTCCTCGTCCACCGCGGGCAGGACACCCTCGTGCGGCACCCGGTGCAGGGCGCGCAGCGGGGCATAGGTCAGACGCAGGCTCTCCTGGCTCCACCGGCGCGCCGAGCGCAGTGCCTTCAGGCGGTGGTCCAAGCGGTTCGAGGCACTGACCCAGCCGGCGGCGGTCTGCGCGTCCCACCCGCCCTCGCGCAGATCACCGGCGATGGTGTGCAGCACCTCTCCCGACTCCCGGGCGAGCGCCGCCAGGTTCATCCGTACGTCCCGCAAGTGGATCGGCGGCAGGACGAACGCGTTGACGGCGACGCCGATGACAGCGCCGATCGCCGCCTGCTCCACCCGGTGCCCGACGGCGGACAGGCTCACCATGCCCGAGGAGATGGTGAACAGGGCCGTGGTCGCCGCGTAGATGCCCTGGTCGCCGAAGCGGGGCCAGTTCGCGAGCAGCATCAGCACCGGTACGGACAGGGCGAGCGCGCCGGTCGTGTCGTCGGTGATCGCCTGCGCCGCGGAGGCCACCAGCGTGCCGACGCAGATGGCCCCGAACTGCCGCGCCCCCTGCACCAGGGAGCTGAAGACCGTGGCCTGCACCAGCACCAGCGCCACCCAGGGCGCCATCAGCGCCAGCGGGTCACCCATCCAGACGCCGCCCACCAGCCAGGCGAGCACGGCCGCCCCTGCGGCCTTCAGCGACTGGACGACCAGGTCCCGCTCCCGCCCGGGCCCGCGCCAGGCCGACCGCACGGCCTCCCAGGCCGACCGTGAATCCCGCCGCACGGCATCCAACGGACGCACGCTCCGCGTTCTCCGCTGCAGAGCCTCGAGCCGTCCCTCAGCCGTGGGTGCTCCCTGGGGCTGCGCGTTCGAGGCCGCCCCCGTGTCTTCGTTCATGTCCCTCCGCCCGCGCAAGGCTCCCGCCCTCCGCCGTACCACACTCGTCACACGCGTCATGCGCTGCGAGTATCCGCCTTACCGGCGGTTTCACGTCGCTTCATGACAGCGGGCTGTCACCGAGGGCCGACAGCAGGTGCGCGGGATCGGCGTAGACAGCGTCAGCGCCGGACTCCGCCAGGTCGGCGCGCGGGATGCCGCCGCACAGGACACCCACACAGCGCACCCCGGCCCCGCTGCCCGCCCGCATGTCCCACACGGTGTCACCGACGAACACCGCACGCTCCGGCGGCACCCCGGCCAGCTCCAGGGCGTGCTCGACCGGCTCGGGGGAGGGCTTGCCCTCGTCGACGTCGTCGGCGCTCGCGGTGGCGGCGATGGCCTCGTCCGCGTCGATCGCCCGGCGCAGCGCGCTCAGCTCCGCGCCGCCCGCCGAAGTGGCCAGCACCACCGTCCAGCCGTCCCGGTGCAGCCGCCGCAGCAACGCTCCGGCGTCCGGCAGCGCGGGCAGCCGGTCGAAGTACTGCCCGTACAGCGCCTTGTGACCGGCACTGATGTCGGCGTCCTGGTCCGGGTCCCGGTCGTCGCCCAGTAGATGGGCGACCAGGTCCGTCGACGGCAGGCCCACGGCCCGGTGGATGGCGTGCATCGGCACTTGGTGGCCCGCCTGCCGGAACGCCTCCCACCAGGTCACGACATGCAGATGGTTGGTGTCGACCAGCGTGCCGTCGACGTCGAACACAGCCGCCCGTTGCGCGCGTCCCATACGTGCAGTCCCTTTCTCTCCGGCCGAGCGGGTACCACGTCAGCCGCCCGCCACGCCGGACGGCACCCGCCGCTCACGGGTCCAGGCCAGCAGTTCGTCGAGGGACCACGTGGTCACCACCCGCTCGGGCGGCACCCCGCACTCCTCCGCCCGTGCGCACCCGTTGATCTGCCAGTCCAGCTGCCCCGGCGCGTGCGCGTCGGTGTCGATGGAGAACAGCACCCCCGCGTCCACGGCCCGGCGCAGCAGCCGCCGCGGCGGGTCCAGCCGCTCCGGCCTGCTGTTGATCTCCAGGGCCGTGCCCGTCTCCGCGAGCGCCGCGAACACCTCGTCCGCGTCGAACTCCGACTCCGGCCGCCCCCGCCCGGTCACCAGCCGCCCCGTGCAGTGTCCGAGCACGTCCGCGTGCGGATCGCGTACGGCGGCCACCATCCGCCGGGTCATCGACCGGGCGTCCATGCGCAGCTTGGAGTGCACCGACACCACCACCACATCGAGCCGGTCCAGCAGCTCCGGCTCCTGGTCGAGCGAGCCGTCCTCGAGGATGTCGCACTCGATGCCGGTCAGCAGCCGGAACGGTGCCCAGGTCTCGTTCAGCTCCGCCACCACGTCCAGCTGCTCCCGCAGCCGCTCGGGCGACAGCCCGCGAGCCACCGTCAGCCGCGGCGAGTGATCGGTCAGCGCCGCCCACTCATGGCCCAGGTCCGCGGCGGCCCGGCCCATCTCCTCGATCGGACTGCCGCCGTCCGACCAGTCGGAGTGCAGATGGCAGTCCCCGCGCAGCAGCGCCCGCAGCTTCTCCCCGCCCCGCACGGCAGGCTGTTCCTCCGCCTCGCGCTCCAGCTTGTCCAGATAGCCGGGGACCTCGCCGGCCAGCGCCTCCCGCACCACCTGGGCGGTCTTCGGGCCGACGCCCTTGAGCTTCTCCAGCGAGCCGTCCGCCGTCCGCCGGCGCACCTCGTCCCCGCCCAGGTCCTTCAGTACGCGGGCCGCCGTACGGAAGGCGCGCACGCGGTAGGTCGGTGCCAGGGACCGCTCCAGCAGGAAGGCGATCCGGTCCAGTGCCTCGACGGGATCCATCGCCACCTCCACCTCAAGGGTTGCCCAGTGCCCGGCGGGCCGCACGACGGCGGCCGGTTTGCCCGGTATCCCGCCGGGTACTGCGATGCCTCGCCCCCACCCCTCGACGAGGAGACCCGCCATGTCCGGTCCCACCGCGCCCACCAGCAAAGTCGCCGTGATCACCGGCGCCGACTCCGGCATCGGCCGCGCCACCGCGGTCCACCTGGCGCAGGCGGGCATGGACGTCGGCATCACGTATCACACCGACCGCAAGGGGGCGCAGGAGACGGCCGACGAGGTGCGTGCGCACGGGCAGCGGGCCGAGGTCGCCCGGATGGACCTCACCCGGCTGCCCGAAGCCGCCGACACCGTCGACGAGCTGTGCGAGCGGCTGGGCCGCATCGACGTACTGGTCAACAACGCCGGCACCGGCACCATGACGCCCTTCCTGGACCTGGAACTGTCCGACGTGCGCGAGGTCCTCGACGTGGATCTCGTGGGGCCCTTCCTGTGCGGGCAGAAGGCGGCCCGGCACATGATCGGGCACGGCGAGGGCGGCCGGATCATCAACGTCACGTCCGTCCACGAGCACCAGCCGCGGGTGGGCGCCGCCCCCTACTGCGCGGCCAAGGGCGGTCTCGGGCTGCTCACCCAGGTCATGGCACTCGAACTGGCCGAGCACCGCATCACCGTCAACGCCGTGGCCCCGGGCGAGATCTCCACGCCCATGACCGGCCAGGAGGACACCGACCCGCACACCGAGAGCCGCCCGGGCATCCCGCTCGGCCGGCCCGGTGACGCCCGGGAGGTCGCCGCGGTCATCGCCTTCCTCGCCGGTCCGGACGCCTCGTACGTCACCGGCGCGTCCTGGAGCGTCGACGGCGGCATGCTGCGGATGGGCCCGCAGGCCGGGTCCCACCTGACCGGCCACGACTGGCGCCGCCCCTGAGCGGCCGGTCGGTCCGGCCGGCGCCCTGGACCCGCGCCGGCGCCGGTTGCGTTCTAGGCTCGATGCATGACCGAAAGCGCGAGCCCGTACATATCGCACCCGCGGATCCTGGTGCTCGGGGTACAGCCCGGCACACCGCCGTTCCGGATCGTGCAGATCGACGGGCAGGTGGTCGGGGAGGCCCGGGCCGTCACCGACGTGCTGGCGGCGGCGGCCGCGTTCGGCATCCCCGTGCACGACATGGACGATCCGGACGTGGTCCGCTGGGTGGGCGGAGACAAGTTCACCTGGACCGTGCATTAGTGCCGCACGCGGCGCGTGCCGCTAGACCTTGCCGGCCGACGGCTTCTGCTCCGCCCGGGCCGGGCGGGGCCTGCGTGCGTGGACGGCCCTGCTGAGGCGGCGCCCCAGGAGCAGGTAACCGATGAGCGCGCCCGTCGTGTTGAGGATGACATCGTCGATGTCGAAGGCGCGGCCGGTGACGAGGGCCCCCTGGGCGAACTCCACCATGAGCATCACGATCGCGGTGAGGAACAGCACGCGCAGGACACCGCGGGTGCGGGGGGCGACCACGGGCACCAGGACTCCGAAGGGAATGCCGAGCAGGATGTTGCCGCCGATCTGCTTGAACGCGTCCCGCAGTTCGGGCTGGTCGAGATAGGCCTTCAGGGAGCTGCCCGGTTGCAGATTGCTGTGGGTCAGCGCCTCCGAGGCGGGCGAGGGCTGCAGCGTCAGCCGGGCCAGCACCACGGCGAAGGCGACCATGAACGTGAACGCGCACAGCATCGCCAGAAGCCGGACGGGCCACGGGAGCGGGCGTCGCTCGCTCCCGGGCCCGGTGGTCCGGGGACGTGAGGCAGCACTGGCCATGAGGGGTCCTCCACTCTTCAATCTCCCTGCGTGACAAGGCGGTTACCCCCGGGCGCCCCGACGATGCCGTGGGGGCTCGTTCCGGGCCACGGTCCCGGGCGGTGTCACCCGGGACCGTTCCCACCCTCGGTTGCCCCGCGTTGCGCACGGGCACTCCCCATGGCGTGGCTCCCGATGAGCGCGACGCCGCCGGGCGCACCGGCCCTGCCCCGGCGCCCCGGTGGCCGGTCAGCTCCCGTACGAGACGCGCACCTCCTTGAAGCCGAGGGAGCGCAGCAGGCCTTCGAGCATGCCGGTGGTGTTCGACTCGGCGCGTGCGGTCAGCTCGCTCTCCTTCGCCGCGTCGCCGATGTGCCGCACCGCGAGCTTCTGCACGGCCTGCTCTCCGTTGGGGTTGTCCGAGAAGAGGTCGCCGAGGCGGTCGAAGAGACCGCGTTGCTTGGAGACCGCGTAGGAGCGCTCGGGGTCGAGGGCGGGCTTGCCCAGTTGCGCGTGGGGCAGCCGGAGCGTGGCGGACGTGCGGTCGCCGTTGACCTGCACGTCGTTCTCGCCGACCTTGCCCAGGTCGACGTAGGCGTCGACGGTGCCCGCGCCGACGTACAGGGTGCGGGTGCCGCGGATCGCGTCGGGCAGGAGCTTGGCGTCCTTCTCCAGGTCCACGACGACCTGGAAGTTGCCGGAGGCGGCGTCGTAGCGGCTGATGTCCTGGATGGACTTCAGCAGCGCGGGGCCGGACCGGTCCTGGGTCTCGGTGCCGAACAGGTCCTTCAGGCCCGGGATCACGCTCAGCCGGAGCCCGGCGAAGAACACGACGAGCAGCAGCACGAGCGCGGTCATCACCTTCGCCCAGCCGGGCATGCGCCCGGGGAGGCGCTTGACGGGAGTCGTCATGCGACGGCCCTCCTTCCTACTGACCGGATGCCCGCCACGCCCCCTGCCAGACCGCCGAGTTCAGGAGGGGCGACCCCGGCGGAAGCACGCGGGGCGCATACCCGTCACGGGCGGGACGTCGCCTCCGGCTGCTCCAGCGCCGCGTCCAGCGTCGGCTGCGGAGGCAGCAGCCGGGACATGCCGGTGATCCGCAGGACGCGCAGCGTCAGCGGATGCGCGCAGACGAGGAGCACCTGGCCGCGCCGCTCGAGCACCCGGCTGCGGGCGCGGTACAGCAGCCGCAGTCCGGAACAGTCGAAGAAGTCGATCCCGCTGAGGTCGATGACGACCCTGGCGGCCGGGCGGTCCGTCTCCCGGTCCAGGTGCGGTGCGATCTCCGAGGCCGCGGCGAGATCGATCTCGCCGCGGAACTCCAGCACCGTGTGCCCCCGTTCGCGGCGCACGCGCAGATGCCGGGTGAGCGGTGCAGGTTCCTGCCGCACGACGAGATCGCCTCCAGCCTGCTCCGTGCGTGGGGAGGGGCTACGGCCTCAACACCGTTCCCCGCCCTGCAAGTTACCCTCCAACGAGTGAATTTGAGCATGTTCGATTGACATATGTCTTTGAATTCCCTCCGAGTTGGCCGAGGTTCGCGCCGGGTTCGTGCCGAGGTTCGCGCCGGGGCGCGCGCGGGTGTGATTCCGGGGCGCGTCAAGAAGGCCCGGCGGGGCTACGACAGGGCGTGCCAGGCTCGGGTCAGCGCTTGGCGGAACTGCTCGGTCTGATGCGCGGTGAGCTCGCGCACCATCCGCTCCTCCAGCTCCCGGACGGGTCCGGCGTGCCGGGCGAGCAGCTCTCGGCCGGAATCGGTGAGCAGGATCAGCAGCTCCCGGCGGTTGCGGGGGTTGCGCTCCCGGCGTACCAGCCCGCGCCCCTCCAGGGATCGGACCAGGTCCGCGATGGACTGGGCGGTGACGAAGGAGTCACGCGCCAGCTGGGCCGCGGACAGTCCGTCGTGCCGCTCCAGCACGGTCAGTGCGGTGTACTGGAGAGCGGTGATCCCGGAGGGTCTGACCAGCTCGTCCAGGCGGGAGCGCACGACGAGCTCCACCTGCTTGACCATGTAGAGCAGGGAAGGGGGCGCCTTGGTCACCTGTGCGTCCAGCATGAAGGCAGGCTAGAGCATTGACAGGATTCCTGTCTCTCATGAGACTGCGAGCACAGACAGGAAACCTGTTTGTTGAAACTTGGTAAGACGTGGCGACGATGCTGAGGAGTGGCGATGACCACCTTCGAGAGCACACCCGGGCAACTGTTCATCGGGGGCCGATGGCGCGAGGCCGCCGACGGGGCGCGCACCGAGGTGATCGACCCGTCCCGGGGCACGGTCGTCACCACCGTCGCCGAGGCGGGCCCCGCCGACGTCGACGCGGCCGTACGCGCCGCCCGCGAAGCCTTCGACGACGGCGCGTGGTCCGGCCTGAGCGGCCGCGAGCGGGGCCGGGTGCTGCAGCGCGTCGCGCAGCTGATCCGGGAGAACGCCGACGAGCTCGCGGCGCTGGAGAGCCTGGACGTCGGCAAGCCGATCACGCTGTGCGGCGCGGTCGACGTCACCAACGCGGCCAACGACTACGAGTACTACGCCCACCTCGCCCAGAGCCAGGACGGCGCCCTGCGCGACCTCCCCATGAACGCACTCGCCTACACCAAGCGCGAGCCCCTCGGCGTGGTCGCCGCGATCACCCCGTTCAACTTCCCCCTGATCCTGGCCGGTTCGAAGCTCGCCCCGGCGCTGGCCGCCGGCAAC
>NZ_JBEOXI010000216.1:0-13948 GCF_040296465.1 Streptomyces sp. NPDC002130 | reverse complement strand
GCGACGACGAGCCGGTAGGAGTCGGTGACGAGTTCCTCGACCAGCTTCTTGCCGACGCCGTCCCCGCCCTCCAGAGTGATCCAGCCAAGACGCGGAGACCGGCAAATATCGGGATCGGGGCTACCCAGGGCATCACCATCAGTCCCGCC
The DNA here is from genome assembly GCF_040296465.1 of Streptomyces sp. NPDC002130. NCBI lineage: Bacteria > Bacillati > Actinomycetota > Actinomycetes > Kitasatosporales > Streptomycetaceae > Streptomyces > Streptomyces sp. NPDC002130. Next base: position 13,799 of record NZ_JBEOXI010000216.1, on the reverse strand, counting down.
GAGGCAGGCAAGCGCTGTGGGCAGCCGCGGGCCCGGGAACTGTGCGACGCCTTCCGCGAGGCGGTGGACGTGGTGGAGGAGCTGACGGTCAAGGAGCAGATCGACTGCGACTTCCACCGCGCAGGGCGTCCGGCCGTCGCGTTCAGGCCGCAGCACTTCGAGAGCATGCGGGCCGAGCAGCGCGACCTGGCCGACAACTTCGGCCACGACACCACGCTGCCGAGCAAGAGCGATCTACGTGCCGAGCTGGGCTCCGACTACTGCCACGGAGCCCTGCTCGACCGGGGCGATTTCCTCGTCGGGACCCTGCACGGCACCATCCGCGCCACGCAGGTCACGGCGGCCACCGACGCCTACACCGACAAGGCCATGCCCTGGTTCCGCAAGCGGCTGATCAACGTCGGCAGCTTCGTCATCGTCACCGAGCCACTGGGCGAGGAGCGGGCCCGGCAGCTCATCCCCGACAACCGCGTGGTCGTGCCCTCCAGGACCATCGGCCACTGCATTCGCATCACCCCGGACAACCGCCTGGCCTTCGGCGGCCGGGCCCTCTTCGCCCCCTCCGACCCCGCCTCGGACGTCAAGAGCGGTGACGTCCTGAAGCGGGAGATGACCGAGATCTTCCCGCAGTGGCCGGGGTGAAGATCGACTATGTACGGGGCGGCATGGTCGGCTTCTCCTACGCCCGCGTTCCGCACGCGGGCGAGGACAACAACCTCTACTACTCCATGGGTTACTGCGGCCACGGCGTCCAGATGGCCACCTACACGGGCCGCGCCATGGCCGAGGTCATGGACGACCACCGGGAGGCCATCCCCATGCGCGGCTTCGGCTTCCCCAAGGTTCCGGTGCCGTTCTACAACGGTCGTCACACCCCGTCAGCGACGCACCCTCGGCATCCCCAGTCCGATCCACGAGATGATCTCGCGCTGGATCTCGTTGTTGCCGCCGCCGAAGGTGAAGATGACCGCCGAGCGGTAGCCGCGTTCGAGTTCGCCGTGCAGGACCGCGCCCGCCGAGCCCTCCTTCAGGGCACCGGGCGCCGCGACGATCTCCATGAGCCAGGCGTAGGCGTCGCGCCGGGCCTCCGAGCCGTAGACCTTGGCCGCGGAGGCGTCCTGCGGGGTGAGGCTGCCGTTCTCGACCGCGCCGACCATCTGCCGGTTGAGCAGCTTCAGCGCGTCGAGCCGGGCGTGGGTGCGGGCCAGGAGGCGGCGTACCCAGGGCAGGTCGGCGACGCGGCGGCCGTCGGCGAGCTTGGTCTCCGTCGCCCAGCGCCGCACGTCGTGCAGGGCGCGGATCGCCATGGTGCCGTGGGCTGCCAGGGTCACGCGTTCGTGGTTGAGCTGGTTGGTGATCAGCCGCCAGCCCTCGTTCTCGGCGCCGACCCGGCGTGAGACGGGGACGCGGACGTTCTCGTAGTAGCTGGCGGTGGTGTCGTGCGAGGCGAGGGTGTTGATCAGGGTGCAGGAGTAGCCGGGGTCGGAGGTCGGCACCAGGAGCATGGTGATGCCCTTGTGCGGCGGTGCGTCCGGGTCGGTACGCACGGCCAGCCACACCCAGTCGGCCGTGTCGCCGTTGGTCGTCCAGATCTTCTGGCCGTCGACGACGTACTCGTCGCCTTCCCGTACCGCCCTGGTGCGCAGGGACGCGAGGTCGGTGCCGGCGCCGGGTTCGCTGTAGCCGATGGCGAAGTCGATCTCGCCGGAGAGGATCTTCGGCAGGAAGTACGCCTTCTGTTCGTCGGTGCCGTACCGCATGATCGTCGGGCCGACGGTGTTCAGCGCCATGAGCGGCAGCGGGACACCGGCCTGGGCGGCCTCGTCGAAGAAGATGAACTGCTCCATGGCCGTCAGGCCGCGCCCGCCGTACTCCTTCGGCCAGCCCACGCCGAGCCAGCCGTCCGCACCGAGCCGGCGGATCGTCTCGCGGTAGAACCGCTTCTGGGCGGCCGGGTCGCCGTGCCGGGCGTACGCCTGGTCCGGGACCAGTTCGGCGAAGTAGGACCGCAGTTCGGTGCGCAGCCGCTGCTGCTCGGGCGTGTATTCGAGGTGCACGGCGCCTCCAGGCTCCCAAGGCCGGTCCTGTCGGCGCACACCGTAGAACGTGTTTCAGAAATTGGGAATGGCGTCGGTCAGTTCAGCGTGGCGAGGAAGTCCGTGCACGCCCGTGCGCACGCGCGGCACGCCGCAGCAGAGCCCTCCGCTCCCGGCTGCCGGTCGAAGACGTGGGCGGCCTCCAGGCACACGGTCCGGCACCACTCCACCTGGACCCGGATGGTGCCTTCGTCCACCTGGTTCTGCTCGGACAGCACACGGCAGGTCGCGTCGCAGACCTCCGCGCACATGATGCCCTTGCGTCGTACGAGTTCCTGGTTCTCGGTGCCGTCGGGATCCACCAGGCTCGCGCGCAGCGCGCACGCCCGCGCGCACTCGGTACACGCCTGCGCACAGGCGAAACGGTCCTCCAGGAACCGGAACAGCTCCTGCTGGGATGTCGTCGAAGTCACACAGCGCGGGTAGCCCCGGTCGGGGCCGGTCAAACCGGTGTTTCCCGCGGAGTAGCACGCACGGACGGGCCGGGCTCTGGTCGGAAGGGGGCCGGGTTCATGGTGAGGACCAGGGGTACCCGCGGGCCATGACTAACGCATGGATGGAGATGGCCGCGGGCGGCGACGCCCCCGGCTTCGGGTTCGTCGTGACGGGTCTGGTGGTCCTGGCCCTGCTGCTGGGCGCCTTCATCCTGGGCCTGCGGCACAAACGCCGGCGCCCGCCGCGGCCCGACGAGCAGCCCAGGCTGCCCGACGGCGGACCGGTCCGCGAGACGCTGGAGCGCCGCGAGCCGGACGAGATGCCGAGAAGTGAGGAGCGTCTGACGCCGCACGAACTGAAGACCCACGGCAATCAGAGCGACCGGACCAGCGCCTCACAGGAACGCCCGCGCTGGAACGAGGGCAGCAGCGGTGGCTTCGGCAGCGGCGGCCCGGGAGCCCGCTGACCCCCACCGCCCGGCTCGTACAGCACGTCGTACACAGGGAAGTGAGAACCATGGCCGATTCCGCCCGCAGCACCCTGCCACTGCCCGACTACGACCATCTGCCGATCGGCGGCCTGGAGAGCCGTGTGCGGTCGCTGTCAGGGGACGAGGTCGAGCAACTGCTCGCCTACGAGCGGTCGCACGCCGACCGGCTGCCGGTGACCCGGCTGCTGGACTCACGGCTCGACCAGTTGCGCGCGGGCGCCGAGCCGACGTCCGGCGACCCGAACGCCCTGCGCCCCGAGACGGGGCAGGGCGCTCAGGGAGGCTCGCCCGTGTCGCCCGCGACGTCGCCGCAGCCGCACAGCCCGCCGCCGCACGGCACGCCCGACCAGCCCGCCCAGCCGAAGGGTGACCGCACCTAGGAAGTCCGCGTCCGCCCGGAAAGGGGCCCGTGCCTGTGCACGGGCCCCTTTCCCATGCCCGGCTCCACCTCCGTCGAGGTGATGTGGATCACAGGTTTCAAGTGCATCGTGGAGCGGGGGCCGGCGTCTTTTGAGAGGTGTAGGGGGCCACTGAGACGCAGGACGGTGAGGATGGAGCAGTTTCGGGCGGACGGCTTCGACGAGTTCGCGGCCGCCCGTTGGTCGGCGCTGCTCCATGTCGCGCGTCTGCTCACGGGGGGCGATCGGCAGCGTGCCGAGGATCTGGTGCAGGAGGCGTTGGTCAAGCTGTGGTTCGCCTGGCCGAAGGTCGCAGACCAGGCACCGGAGCCGTACGTCCGCACGGTGCTGGTACGGCTGGCGGCCCGCTCGGCGCGGCGGCGCTGGTGGGGTGAGCGGCCGGTGGAGCACCTGCCCGACCGGGCCGACCCGGGCGACGTGTCGTCCGCCGTCGCGGAACGTTCGCGGCTGGAGGCGGCACTGGCCCAGCTGTCGCCGAAGCAGCGGGCCGCGGTGGTGCTGCGCTACTACGAGGACCTGCCCGAGGCCCAGGTCGCCCAGGCCCTTGGCTGCCCGGTGGGCACCGCCCGGTCCCATGCGTCACGCGGAGTCGCACGGCTCCGCCAGATCCTGTCCGACACCGTCAGGCCCGTGGGGTGAAAGGAGTACCGATGGACGACTTCGAGCGGGACCTGTCGCGGCTGATGCACGACACCCGGCAGCACACCCCCTACGAGCCCGCGCACCGGCAGCGACTGCACGCGGGCATCCGGGCCCGCCGCCGGTCGCGGATGCTGTGGAAGGCGGGCGGCTCCGCCGTGGCGGTGGCCGGGCTCAGCGTCGGACTGGCCCTGCTGCCCCACATGTTCACCCGCGCCCAGCCCGCGGACCACCGCCCGCAGCCGGTGACGAGCCCGACGGCCTCACCGGACAGCACCCCGACGAGCCTGGCGCCGGCACCGAGCACGACCCCGACCGAGCAGCCCGAGACGACCCTGCCCGCGACCACGACCACCACCGACGGCATCACCCCGTCCGGGACGACGAACGAGACGGCCGGCCCCGCACCGACCACCACGGCCTCCGAGAGCCGGACCTCCTCGACACCGCCCGCGCCGCCCCCTCCCTCCTCCACGCCGACGACCGCCCCTCCGTCGGCTCCGTCCTCCGAAGAACCCTCCGCATCGGTCTACCCCGAGTAGCCGCCTGAGCGGCCTTCCCGTCAGGGGCACCCTCGCCCCGAACTTCTCGACGCCAACACCCGTCACGGGCGCCCTCGGCATGCCCGGAACCGGCGCTCGGGCATGCCCCCACGCCAGAAAGAGACCGTGAGACAGCCATGCGAACCGTATTGCGGTCGGTCCTGATCGACCGCCCGGCACCCGAACCGTCCGCGTTGCCCCGCCGGGCGCCCCTGCCGGCGCACCACCCGGACCCCGTCCTGGACGTGGTCGTTCCGGTGTACAACGAGGAGAACGATCTCGAGCCCTGCGTCCGGCGTCTGCACGCACACCTCGGCGAGACCTTCCCCTACGCCTTCCGCATCACCATCGCCGACAACGCCAGCACCGACGCGACCCCGCGGATCGCCGCCCGGCTGGCCGCGGAACTGCCCGGCACGGACTGGATCCGGCTGGCGGAGAAAGGCCGGGGCCGTGCGCTGCACACCGCGTGGTCACGCTCCCGCGCCCCGGTGCTGGCGTATCTGGACGTGGATCTGTCCACCGACCTCGCCGCGCTGCTGCCGCTGGTCGCGCCGCTGATCTCGGGCCACTCGGACATCGCCATCGGCACCCGGCTGGCCCGCGGCTCCCGGGTGGTGCGCGGGCCGAAACGGGAGATCATCTCCCGCTGCTACAACGGGCTGCTGCGCGGCACGCTCGCGGTGGGCTTCACCGACGCGCAGTGCGGGTTCAAGGCGGTGCGGCGGGACGTCGCCGAGCGGCTGCTGCCGCTGGTGGAGGACCGCGAGTGGTTCTTCGACACCGAGCTGCTGGTCATCGCCGAGCGGGCGGGCCTGCGGATCCACGAGGTGCCGGTGGACTGGGTGGACGACCCCGACAGCCGGGTCCACATCCTCTCCACCGCGCTGGCCGACCTGCGTGGCATGGCCAGGATCGGCAAAGCCCTGGCCTGCGGCAGGCTGCCGCTGTCCGCCCTGCGCCGCAGCGGCGGCGACCTGGCCGGGGAGCTTCCCGCGGGCCTGGCCCGGCAGGTGGTGCGTTTCGCCGCCGTCGGTGCCGCCAGCACCCTGTGCTACCTGCTGCTGTACACCGTGCTCAGACCGGCGACAGGAGCGCAGGCCGCCAACGCGCTCGCCCTGCTCGCCAGCGCGATCGCCAACACGGCGGCCAACCGGCGGCTCACCTTCGGTGTACGGGGCCGTGGCGGCGCACTGCGCCATCATCTCAAGGGCCTCGCCGCCTTCCTGATCGGACTGGCCCTGACCAGCGGTTCGCTCGCCCTGCTCCACCACACCGTGCCCGGGGCCGGCCACCGGGTCGAGCTCGTGACTCTGGTCGTCGCCAACCTGACCGCGACGCTGCTGCGTTTCCTCCTCTTGCGGGCCTGGGTGTTCCCGGCCCGCCGCACGACAGGACCCTCCGCCACATGAGCACCGTCCAGCTGCGCCGCCCGCCCGTCGGTTCCGCAAGGCCCGAAGTCCCGCACGACGCGCGGAAGTTCCGGCCGTGGCTGCGCGCCGCCGCCGAGCGCTACGGGCCCGTGCTGCTGACGTACGGCGTGCTGAAGCTGGCCGGCTTCGCCGTCTTCATGTTCCTGCTGGACTCCGCGGGCGACTTCCGGAAGAAGAACCCGCGCTTCGGCGGCGGCGAGCACGCCTGGGACGTCCTGGCCAGCTGGGACGGCTGGTGGTACCAGCAGATCGCCGCGCACGGGTACGACCCGGCCCTGAAGCCGGTCCCGGGCGCGACGGGCCTGATCACGCTGGAGGGCAACTCGGCGGCGTTCTTCCCGCTGTACCCGACGCTGATGCGGCTGGTCTCGGAGTGCACCGGACTCGGCCTGTACGGCGCCGGCATGACGGTCTCCGTAGTCGCCTCGTTCGCCGCCGCTCTCGGCATCTACACCGTGACGAAACGTCTCGGCGGCCACCGGGCCGGTCTCGTCGCGGCCGGGTTGTGGGCGGTCTGGCCCGGCTCGGGCACGGAGTGGTCGGGCTACTCGGAGTCCCTCTACACGGCCCTCGCCGCATGGGCCTGCCACGCGGTCATGACCCGACGCTGGCTCACGGCGGGCCTGCTGACCTGCGCGGCCGGGCTGTGCCGGCCGACCGCCGTCGCGCTCGTCGCCGCCCTCGCCGTCGCGGCGGCGCTCTCCCTGCGCCGACGCGAGGACGGGGTCCGCCGTCCCCTGGCCGCTGTGGCGATCGCGCCCCTGGGCGTGTTCGGCTATCTCGGCTGGGTCAACTACCGCATGGGCGACATCAACGGCTACTCCAAACTCCAGGACGGCGCCTGGGCCCACAAGTTCGACTGGGGAGCCCACACGTTCGACGTGCTGACGTCCATCCCGGTCGGTCACTTCGACTACCGCTTCGCGATGCCCTTCGAGGACGTGATCGGCGTCTGCGTGGTGCTGATGGTGCCGGTGCTGGCCGTGCTGCTGATGCGCCTGCGACCACCTGCCGTGCTCGTCGTCTACACGATCCTGTCCTACCTCATGGTGATGTCCACCCAGCAGTACTTCGGCAACGTCTCGCGCTATCTGCTCCCGCTATTCCCGCTGTTCGTCCCCCTCGCTCTCGCGATGCGCCGGCTCCGATGGCCGTCCCTGGCCGCGGTCCTCGGCACGGCCGCGCTGGCCTCCGGGTCGTACGCGGGATACGTGCTGTTCGTGCTGGGGGTGCCGTAAAGAGCCGCCGGTGTCCGGTGGGATGGCTCCGAAACGTTCCCTTCACTCAGGAAGTATTTAGGGGTAACGACCACTGCCTACCGTGCCTGCCTTGTCAGTCCCCAATCCGCAGCAAGGAGGCGTGGCATGAGTACCGAGCCACGACTGGCCGCAGTGGCCGAGCCGGAACCCGCACCGCAGGCAGCACCAGGCACGGACCAGGCCGTCAAGGAGACCCTCGAGGACTACACGCTCCGCTTCGCGCCGCGCAGTTACCGGCGCTGGACCCCGATGGTGGTGGCGACGACCGCGCTCGGCGGCATCGCCTACATGGCCGACTTCTCCATCGGGGCCGGCATCGGACTGGCCCACGGCACCGGCAACGCGCTGCTCGCGATCGCCGTCGCCGCCGTCGTCATCTTCGTGACCGGCTTCCCGCTGGCCTACTACGGGGCCCGCTACAACATCGACCTGGACCTGATCACCCGCGGCTCCGGCTTCGGCTACTTCGGCTCGGTCCTCACCAGCGTCATCTTCGCCAGCTTCACCTTCATCTTCTTCGCCCTGGAAGGCTCGATCATGGCCCAGGGCCTGAAGCTGGGCCTCGGACTGCCGCTCTGGCTGGGCTACCTGGTCTCCACGCTGATGGTGATCCCCCTGGTGATCTACGGCATGACGGCGCTGAGCAAGCTCCAGGTGTGGACGACCCCGATCTGGCTCCTGCTGATGGTCGGCCCGCTGGTCTACCTGGTCGCCACCGACCCCGGCACCGTCGACCGCTTCCTCGCCTACGCGGGCACCGACGGGGACGGCGGCATCAACACCGCCTCCGTGCTGCTCGGTGCGGGCGTGTGCCTGTCGCTGATCGCGCAGATCGGCGAGCAGATCGACTACCTGCGCTTCATGCCGCCCAAGACCCAGGCGAACAAGCGCAGTTGGTGGACGGCCGTGGTGATGGCCGGCCCGGGCTGGGTGGTGCTGGGGGCGCTGAAGCAGGCCATCGGCGTGTTCCTCGCGGTGTACATCATCGCGGAGGTCGGTGCCTCCGCCGCGCCCGAGCCGATTCAGCAGTTCAAGGGTGCCTTCGACGCGATGATGCCGTCCTGGCTCGTCGTCCCGCTGGCGGTGGTGCTGGTCGTCATCAGCCAGATCAAGATCAACGTGACGAACGCGTACTCGGGCTCGCTCGCCTGGACCAACTCCTTCACCCGGGTCACCCGGCGCTACCCGGGCCGGATGGTCTTCGTCCTGGTCAACCTGGGCTTCGCGCTGGCCCTGATGGAGGCCGACATGTTCAGCTTCCTCAACGGCATCCTGGGCTTCTACTCGAACTGCGCGATCGCCTGGGTGGTCACCGTGGCCACCGACATCGGCGTCAACAAGTACCTGCTGAAGCTGTCCCCGCACGCCCCCGAGTTCCGCCGCGGCATGCTCTACGCCGTGAACCCCGTCGGGGTCGTGGCCTTCGTCGCCGCCTCGGGGCTGTCCATCGCCATGTACTTCCACGCCCTCGGCGACACGCTCCAGCCGTACTCCCCCGTCGCCGCGGCCGTCATCGCCTTCGTCCTCACACCGCTGATGGCCGTCGTCACGAAGGGCCGGTACTACCTGCGCCGCACCGACGACGGCATCGCCGAGCCGATCCTCGACGAGGACGGCAACCCCAGCGCCGTCGCCTACGAGTGCCATGTGTGCCGGCAGCAGTTCGAGCGGCCGGACGTGGCCGCCTGCCGGACGCACGACGCGGTCGTCTGCTCGCTGTGCCTGAGCACCGACAAGGTCGGTGACCACGTCCTGCCGGCCACGGTCTGAGCGGTGCGGCGGGAGTGCGGCCGGGCCCTCCCGCCCACGGCACGTTCCAAGTCGGTCTCGGACGCGCTGTCCGCGACCGGAGGGGGGACGGCTCCGGTGCCCGGGCGGCATACTGATCTTGCGCCGCGCAGTGATCAGGCGACGGCCGGAGAGGGGATGACGGGACGTGACCACCGAAGAGCCGGACGGGCGGAACACTCCCCATGAGCGGCCCGGCGTTCGCCCGGTCCCCGACGACGTGTGGCTGAGGTTCCTCACGGACAGCGAGTCCGCCATACGCGTCTCCGCTCCCAGGGAACCCTCGGCCAGGGAGCGGGCTGCGGGGCGGCAGCTCCAGCCCCCGCACGCCGTCGGCGATCTGTGGCAGCCGGAGGACCTCTGGGTCCGCGTGGCGTGGCGGGACCTGGACCGCCGTGCCAAGGCCCGGCGCGTGGGACGGGTGGCCGCCACCGCTGCCGCCGTCGCGCTGGCCCTCGGGACCTGGTCCCAGCTGTCCACCGGCGCGGGCACGGGCCACCGGCCCGGCGAGAGCACGGTGCGGCAGGTCGAGGGTGCGACCGCGCGGCTGTCCACGGCCACGCCCCTGCCGTCCGCGTCGCCCCTCCCGCAGCCGTCGCGATAGCCCACGCGCGGCCGGGCGCGGTTCCACCGCGCCGCCCACGTGCCCCGCTGCCCGCCCTTGCCCTGGCGGACGTCACGGCCGCGACGACGATCGGCCCCGGGCCACTGAGCGGCGTGGCGCGCCGAATCGGCTCCCGGGGGTGGGCGCAGGCGCGCCGAAACCAGGTCCCAGTCGCAGGAGCGCCGGAGCCAGGTCCCAGGAGCCGCACACACGCCGGAGCCAGGCCCCAGAGGCCGCACACCCGGAGCCAGGTCCCAGCGGCGGCACGCACGCCGAACCACGCCCCAAGCGCCGCACGCACACCGGACCACGCCCCAAGCGCCGCACGCACACCGGACCACGCCCCAAGCGCCGCAGGCTCGCACCGGAGCCAGATCCGAGGCCGCACGCTCGCACCGGAGCCAGATCCGGGGGCGGAAAGCGCGCCGGCGGGGTGGACGGCGCCGGTGTCTCCAGGCCTGCACAGGACCGTGTTCAGCCCGTCTTCCAGCCCCTCCGCGTGTCGATGCGCTCCCACTCCGCGTCCCACTGGGTCATGCGGCGCCGGTCGAGGCCCAGCCGGGTCAGCCAGGTCGCTCCCAGTACCGCGGCGCCCGTGAAGACCCCGGCGAGCGCGCCGCCCATGGCGGTGTGCAGCCAGGCCTCGCCGCCGGAAACGGGCGGGGTCGTGAGGTCACCGCCCCGGTTCACCCACACGGAGAGGGTGCTTCCGGCGGGTGCTCTCGCCGGTACCCGGGCCTCCTCCCGGTGGGTCGAGCCGTCGGGTGCGGTCCACCGCACCTTGCCCCACACCCGGTGGTCGCTCGCCTCGCGGGCCGGTGACGGGCCAGGCGCGTCCTCGACCACCACGGCCCGGACCTGGCGGCTCTCGGCCCGCTGCCGCTCGACGGCCCGCTCGACCGTGCCCGCCGCAACCAGTCCCGCGACCAGCCCGCCCAGCAGGGCGAGCACCCAGCCGGCGAGCACGATCCAGGCTTCGACGACGTCGACGCGCCGTTTGAGCGCGTTGCGCCGCCACCGCCACCACCGCACGGTCACACGCTCTGACGCTTCCATGGGCCGACACCCCCTCGTGAGCACCGGCAGCACCCTTCCAGTGTGCGCCTGTCCGCCGGGAACGCCCGCCGCTCAACGCCGGGAATGCGCATTCCGAGCGCGCGAGTCCCGGTTCAGTCAGGAGAGGCCGCGATCCGTACCCGGTCGCTCTCGCCGCCGGAGAGGAAGGCGGCCATCGCCCGCCCTTCCTCGGCCACGTCCGTGCGGTCGCTCCGGGAGAAACGGCGCAGCGGGGTGACGAGCACCGTGTCCGCGTCGACGGTCCAGGTCGCGGCGACCCTGCCGTCGACCAGGACGACTCGGGCGCCGGCGACGGACAGATGACGGTGCGCGTCGTCGATGATGCGGCTGCGATCGTGATAGCCGAGGATCGCGTTGTCGAACGCCGGCAGGAACCTCACCGGTGCCGGGGCGTCGGGGTCGGGGCGGGGCGCGTCGGGGAGGTCGAGCAGTTCGCGGCCGCGTTCGTCGCGGAAGGCGACCAGTTCCTCGCGGAGGGCGGAGACCGCGGCGGGCAGTCCGGCGAGACCGCACCAGGCGCGCAGGTCGGCCGAGGCGGCGGGGCCGAACGCGGCCAGGTAACGCCGTACCAGCGTCTGGCCAACTGGGTCGGAAACGTCCGGGGAGGGCGGGTCGATCTCGCGGCCGAGCCAGGAGGAGATGAGCGCGTAACGCGCTCCCCCTCTGGTGCGCCACAGGCCGCGCGGCGGTACCTGCACCGTCGGGAGGAGGGCCGCGACCAGCATCTCGCCCAGGGGGCGCGGCTGCGCCCCGGGCAGGCGGTCGGCGACCGCTCGCGCGAGTTCGGGCATGGAGCGGGGTTCGCCGTCCGCCATGACCTCGCGGCCCGCCGCCTCCAGCTCGACGGGATCGATCCCGTCGAGTTCACGCCGGTACACGCCGAGGACCCGCCCGCGGAGCATGGCGTCGTGGCGGGAACGCCAGGCCACGACGTCGTCGGCGGTGACCAGATGGACGGTGCGGCGCATGAGGTGGGTGCGCACGACACGGCGCCCGGTCAGCAGGTCCGACAGCTCCGCCGGGTCGAAGACCCGCAGCCGCGACCAGAGCCCGGGGAACGGCTCCTGCGGTTCCTGCGCCTGGAGACCGCACAGGTGCGCGACCGCGTCGAGGACCGGCAGGTCGGCGCGGTCGAGGAGCAACTGCCGGGCCAGGGTGGCCCGGTTGAGCGCCCGGGCGTCGAGAACGGTCACGGAGCACCTCGGCCTTTCGCGTCGTGTGCCGACCCGCGATCCAGGTGTCCGGGCGGCTGACGCGCTCACAGTCGCACGGGATGCGGTCAGGTCGTGACCGCGTCCGGCGTCGCGGTGGCCGGACGTCCGGTCTCGCGCCGGCGGTGGCCGGGAGCCCGCACGGCGCCGCCGCTGCGCACAGCGGGTGTACGTCACCGGCGTTGCCACTCCTCCGCGAGGAGCCGGTACGAACGGACCCGGTCGGCGTGGCCGTGGGTGATGGTCGTGATGATCAGCTCGTCGGCGCCGGTGGCCTCCCGCAGTTGTTCGAGCTGATCCGCGACGCGTCCGGGCGACCCGACGAACTGGGTGTCGACGCGGTCGGCGACCAGGGCCCGGTCCTGTTCGGTCCAGGGATGGGCGCGGGCCTGCTCGGGGGTGGGGAAGGGGATCGCGCCCTCGGCGGTGCGGATGCTGCGGACCCACGGGCCGTACCCGGTGGCCAGTTCGCGGGCGGTCGCGTCGTCCTCGGCGACGACGACGTCGGCGGAGACACTGACGTAGGGCTTGTCGAGGTGGTCGGACGGCTGGAACGCGGCCCGGTAACCCTCGGCCGCCTCCAGGACGGTGGCCGGGCTGACGTGGTAGTTGGCGGCGAAGCGCAGGCCGTTGCGGCCGGCGACGTCGGCGCTCTCCCCACCGCTGCTGCCGAGGATCCACACCTGCACGTCGGCGCCCTCGCCGGGGACCGCGTGCGCTTCGAGGCCGTCCGCCGAGCGGTAGTCGCCGCGCAGCAGCGCGAGGACGTCGTCGATCTGCTCGCCGTAGTCCTGGTGCCGGGCGCCCGGCTGCTGCAACAGCTGTTGCTGGAGCCGGAGGCGCGGTGAGCCCCGCAGGTGCTCGAACGAGAACCGGGGCGGGATCCTGAGGCCATTGGGGGTACGGCCGTCGACGACGGGGGTCGTGGTCGGCCGGGGCTGCGCCGTCTGCCCGGGGGGACGTCCGCCGGAGCGGCCGAGGCCCAGGTCGAGGCGCCCGGGGTGCAGGGCGTCGATCAGGCCGAACTCCTCGACGGTGGACAGGGCGGTGCGGTGGCCGAGTTGTACGGCGCCCGAGCCGATTCTGATCGTGGAGGTCGCGGAGGCGGTCAGGGCCAGTACGACGGCGGGAGAGGTCCCGGCGACACCCGGGTTGAGGTGGTGCTCGGCGAACCAGTAGCGGCTGTAGCCGAACTCTTCGGTCCGCCGCGCGAGGTCCAGGGTGTTGCGCAGGGCGTCGGCGGCGGTGGCGCCGGACGGGACCGGGACGAGATCGAGGACTCCGAGGGGGATGCCGGACATGGTCGGTGCTCCTCAGCGTGGGCGGCGGAAGGGGATGAGGGGCGGTCGGCCAGTGCCGCGGCAGGCAACGTCTGCCCGTCGCGACTTGGCGGACGTTGCCTGTTGCGGCACTAGCTGCCGGTCTTGGGCAGGCCGGGCGGGTTGATCTCCGACTTCGGCACGGCCTCGCCGGACAGGCCCCAGCGCTTGAGGACCTTCGTGTACGTCCCGTTCTCGATGACGTGGTCGAGCGCGTCGGCGAGCGGCTTCACCAGGCCGTTGTCCTTCTTGGTGGTGGCCGCGATGAGGCCCTGGAGGCGGGCGCCCGCGCCGGAGCAGGTGCCGACGACCTCGGTCTGCCCGGTGGTCGCCGCGTGGTGGGCGGCGGTCGGGTTGGGGCCGAGGTAGAGGTCGATGCGGCCGGACTGGAGGGCGAGGTAGGTGTCGCTGTCGTTCTGGTAGTACTTGATGTCCACCGGCTTGCGGCCGGCCTTCTCGTTCTCCTTGGACCACTCGACCAGCAGCT
>NZ_JBEOXI010000215.1:0-14078 GCF_040296465.1 Streptomyces sp. NPDC002130 | reverse complement strand
GTCCGTCCTCGGAACGGCGCGATGGGGTTGCGTGCCGACTGACTGTCCGTTGACGCGCCAACCGCTGCGGGCGGACACCCCCCGACACGACCCCTGCTCGCCGTACGCGGCTGCGGGTCCGCTCAGCCTGCGGGCATGCGTGCCGCTAAGGGCGGCACGGGTGGGCGCAGGCGGCACCTCGTCGCGCCGAGTTGCGCACCCACCCCGCCCCAGCAGCGACGCCGGGTACCTACAGGCTGACCCCGACCGTCACCGGCTCGTTGACCAGGGTGATTCCGAACGCCTCGTGTACTCCGGCCACGACCTCACGGGCCAGGGCGAGGAGGTCCTCGGTCGTCGCGCTGCCGCGGTTCGTCAGCGCCAGGGTGTGCTTCGTGGAGATGCGGGCCGGACCCTCGCCGTACCCCTTCGTGAAGCCCGCCTTGTCGATCAGCCAGGCCGCGGAGGTCTTGGTACGGCCCTCGCCGGCCGGGTACGCCGGGGGCTCCACCCCGTCGCCGAGCCGGTCGCGGACGCGGGCGCGGAACGTCTCGAAGTCCGTGTCCGTGAGGATCGGGTTGGTGAAGAAGGAGCCTGCCGACCAGGTGTCGTGGTCCTCGGGGTCAAGGACCATGCCCTTGCCGGCGCGCAGCTTGAGCACCGTCTCGCGGGCCTGCGCGAGGGGGACGCGATCGCCCGGCTCCACACCGAGGGCACGGGCCGTCTCGGCGTACCGGAGGGGGGCGGACAGGCCTTCGGCGTCCTCCAGGGAGAAGCGGACGCGCAGGACCACGTACCGCTCGGGGTCGGACTTGAAGCGGCTGTGGCGGTAGGAGAACGCGCAGTCCTCGTTGGCCAGCGTGACCGTGTCGCCGGTGCGGCGGTCGTAGGCGACGACCTCGGTGATCGTGGAGGAGACCTCCTGGCCGTACGCCCCGACGTTCTGGATGGGGGTCGCGCCCGCCGAGCCGGGGATGCCGGCCAGGCATTCGATGCCGGCCAGGCCCGCCTCGACCGTGCGGGCGACGGCGTCGGTCCATACCTCGCCGGCGGCCAGCTCCAGCGTCGTGCCGTCGAGGGAGAAGCCCCGGGTGGCGATGACGAGGGCCGTGCCGTCGAAGCCCTTGTCGCCGATGACCAGGTTCGAGCCGCCGCCGACGAGCAGCAGCGGGGTGCCCGTCTCGTCGGCTTCGCGGACGGCGGCGATCACCTCGTCGTCCGTCGTCGCGGTGAGCAGCCGGGTCGCGGGGCCGCCCAGCCGGAAGGTCGTCAGCGGGGCGAGGGGGGCGTCGTGGAGTTCCTGCACGGGCTCAAGAGTACGAGACGGGACTGACGGCGCCGGGCACGCGTGCGTGCGGCCCCTTTCGCGGGAAAGGGGCCGCACGGGTGAGTGGTGGCTCTCAGGGCAGACGGCGGAGCGCCTCGGACCAGGAGAGCGGGAGTTCGTCGCTGTTCACCTGCCACGTGGTGAAGGACGCGTCCCTCATCTGCGGGGCAAGGCCCCGGGAGGCGGGGCCGTGGGCACCGGCGCGGACGAAGGCGTGCAGCGCGTCCTTGGACTCCCAGGCGGACAGGGTCCAAAAGGTCCGCTTCAGGGGCTTCGCCTTGAGGGTCGTTCCGTAGGCGCCGGGGCTGCGGCGGACCTGCCGCCAGACGGCGGGCGTCCCGGCGAGGAACTTCAGGGCTCCCCACAGCGTGCGGGTCTCGAAGCGGGAGGCGAAGACGTGCACCTCGGTGTCGCGGGGCGGGGTGTTCGGGACGGTCCAGGGAAGAGTGGGCATGCCGCTTCTCCTTGTCGGGGTCCTTCGGGGTCAGTGGGCGGCCGTCTCCAGTACCGGTGCCGGTTCGGCCGGGGCCGCCTGCCGCTCGATGCGCCGCCGGGTCGGTATCAGCAGGGCGGCGATGCCCGCCAGTGCGACCACCGCGGAGCCCGTCACCAGGGCGGGCCGCATGCCGTCGACGAAGGTCTGGCCGGTCTCGTAACCGCCCTGGGCCGCGAAGATCGAGGCCATGACGGCGATGCCGAGCGCCCCGCCCACCTCGCGCAGGGCGTTGTTGGCGCCGGAGGCGATGCCCTGCTCCGACGGCCGCACGCTGGACATCACCAGATGCGAGGCGGGGGCGAAGAACAGTGCCATGCCGACGCCGCTGATGATCAGGGCGGGCAGCTGGGACACGTAGGAGGCGTCGGCCGTGGCCACCACCGCCATGTAGCCGAGGCCCAGGGCCTGCAGGAAGAGGCCCGTGGCGACGACCGGGCGGCCGCCGATGCGGTCGGCCAGGATGCCGGCGATCGGGGCGACCAGCATCGGCATGCCGGTCCAGGGCAGCATCCTCAGGCCCGCCTCGGTGGGCGAGTAGCCGAGGACGCCCTGCATGTACTGGCTGAGCAGGAAGATCGAGCCGAACATGCCGAGGAACATCAGCAGGCTGGCCGCGTTGATGCCGGCGAAGGCCCGGGAGCGGAACAGCCTCATCGGGAGCATGGGGTTCTTGGCGCGGGTGCTGTAGAGGACGAAGCCGGCGAGCAGCGCGGAGCCCGCGAACAGGCCCGTCAGGACGAGGGAGCCGGTCCAGCCGTCGGCGGGGCCGCGGACCAGGCCGTAGACGATGCCGAAGAGGCCGCCGCTGGCGAGCAGGGTGCCGGGGACGTCGAGCGGTGCTCCGGTGCCGTGGGACTCGGCGAGGCGCAGCCGGGCGAGCGGCAGCAGGGCCAGGCCCAGCGGGACGTTCAGCCAGAAGATCCACTGCCAGGAGATGTGTTCCGTGAGGGTGCCGCCGACGAGCGGCCCGGAGGCGACGGCGAGTCCGTTGACGGCACCCCAGATGCCGTACGCCATACCCCGCTTGGCGGCGGGCACGGCGGCGGTCAGCAGGGTGAGCGTCAGCGGCATCATCACCGCTGCACCCGCGCCCTGGACCGCCCGGGCGGCGATGAGGGAGTCGATGCCGGGCGCCATGGCCGCCGCGGCGGAGGCACCGGTGAAGACGGCGAGCCCGGCCATGAACAGCCGGCGGCGGCCGAAGCGGTCGCCGAGGGCCGCGCCGAACATCAGCAGGACGGCGAAGGTGAGCGTGTAGGCGCTCACGGTCCATTCCAGGTCGTGCAGGCCGCCGCCGAGGTCCTCACGGATGGAGGGCAGGGCGGTGGTGACGACGAGGTTGTCGAGTGCCGCCATGAACCCGGCGACGCTGGTGATGACGAGGGCCCAGGCGGCTCCCCCGCGACGTGCGGTCTGCTGTGACATCGCTCCCCCATGGAGTGTGTGCGGTGATCGATTAGTTATTGATTACTAACTTTCGAGGTCATGAAAGATGTCCGGCATCCTCGTCTGTCGTGTCAGCTGTCGGAGTCCGACGGGGACAGCCCCGCCCAGACCCGGTGATCGGCCGGGAAGCCCATGGCCACGAGGCAGTTGATGAGCATGCCCTGCGCGAGGAAGGTCGTGGTCTCGTGAGCGTCGGCACCCAGCGGCAGGTGGATGGTGTCCCACAGTCGCATCCAGCCCGCTCGCACGGCCTCACCGAACTCGTGGTCCCCCTCCTCCTCGGCGGCCGCCACGGCGAGATACATCTGCATCTGCATCATCAGCCGCTCCGGCTGCTCGGAGATGGCCTCGACGTACGCGCCACCCATGGCATGGCGGGCCTCTTCGCCTTCCAGCCCCTCGGCCGCCTCCGCGAACATCCGGATGGTGTCCTCGACACACCGCTCGGCCGCCGCAAGGAAGATCGCCTTCTTGCCCGGGAACAGCCGGAAGAGATAGGGCTGCGAGACGCCGACCCGGCGGGCGATCGCCTCGGTCGAGGTGCCGTGGTAACCACCGCGGGCGAACTCGGTCGTCGCCGCCCGGATGACGCTCTCGCGCCGCTCTTCCGCACTCATCCTGGCCATGCAAATGAAGTTAGTGCTCAATCACTAACTCTGTCAAGCGGTGCTGTGCCCGCGCCATGCGTAAGGGGCGCCCCGCATTGGTGAGCGCCCCTTACATCGTCTCGCGAACCGTCTCAGGCCAGTCGTACGACCGCCCTGGACATGCCCAGCACCTTCTGCCCGGCGCTGGTCGCCGTCAGGTCCACGCGGACCGTGTTGTCGTCGAGCTTGGCGGCGACCTTGCCGGCCACCTCGATCACGGCACCCTGGTCGTCGTTCGGGACGACGACGGGCTTGGTGAAGCGGACGCCGTACTCGACGATCGCGCCCGGGTCGCCGGTCCAGTCGGTGACCACCCGGATCGCTTCGGCCATGGTGAACATGCCGTGCGCGATGACGTCCGGCAGGCCGACCTCCTTGGCGAACTTCTCGTTCCAGTGGATCGGGTTGAAGTCGCCGGAGGCGCCCGCGTACCGGACGAGGGTCTCTCGGGTCACGGGGAAGGTCTGCGGGGGCAGTTCGGTGCCGACCTCGACGTCGGCGTAGGAGATCTTCGCGGTCATGGGGTCGCTCACGCCTCCTCGGCCGCGCGGGCCACGAGCTTGGTCCAGGCGGTCACCACGTGCTCGCCGGCCTCGTCGTACACCTCACCGCGGATGTCCACGATGTCGTTGCCCGCGAGGGACTTGATCGCCTCGATGGTGGAGGTGACCGAGAGCCGGTCGCCGGAGCGGACCGGGCGGCGGTAGGCGAACTTCTGGTCGCCGTGCACGACGCGGCTGTAGTCGAGGCCGAGCTGCGGGTCCTGGACGACCTGGCCGGCGGCCTTGAAGGTGATCGCGAAGACGAAGGTCGGCGGGGCGATCACATCGGGGTGGCCGAGCGCCTTGGCGGCCTCCGCGTCCGTGTACGCCGGGTTGTCGTCCCCGACCGCCTCGGCGAACTCACGGATCTTCTCCCGGCCCACCTCGTAGGGCGCGGTGGGCGGGTACGTCCGCCCAACGAAGGACTGGTCGAGCGCCATGGCCCGGCACCTCCTGGTAGCTCTACTGACCGGTACGGGTACCTCAACGACGCGAGGCCGCCCCCGATCACTCGGGAACGGCCTCGCGTACGAGCCTGATTTATCGCGTTTCGCGGTGCGCGGTGTGCGCGTTGCAACGCGGGCAGTGCTTCTTCATCTCAAGACGGTCCGGGTTGTTACGCCGGTTCTTCTTGGTGATGTAGTTCCGCTCCTTGCACTCCACGCAGGCCAGCGTGATCTTCGGGCGGACGTCGGTGGCAGCCACGTGAGTGCTCCTAAGACGAACGGATGGACTGTTTAACGCAAGAAAGAGTAGCCGATCGAAGGACCGACCCCGCAATCGGCTACTGTCAGTAGCGGTGACCGGACTTGAACCGGTGACACAGCGATTATGAGCCGCTTGCTCTACCGACTGAGCTACACCGCTTTGATGTGGTCCGGCCCCGCCTCGCGACGGAACCAGTCACACCAGAGCCCCAAAACGGAATCGAACCGTTGACCTTCTCCTTACCATGGAGACGCTCTGCCGACTGAGCTATTGGGGCGAGCGATGAAGACATTACACGCTCGGCCGCCGTTCGCCCAAATCCGTTTCGAGGCACCCGCCCCGGGCGCTCGGAGCGTCCTCCCGGCAGCCTCGTGAACGCCTCCCGTCCCATGAGCGGACCTTGAACGGACCTTGAACGGACCGAGCCGACATGGGTGGACCGTGCGCGGACCACGCCGGTACGACTATTGCGCTCCTCCCCGCCAGGGGCGTAGGGCCGTCCTAGGCTCGTCTCACTCTGCGTGATCACGCGTCCTCCCGTGCGCAGCCCGAGCCCCTGGAGTGCGATGCCCGACAGCCGGCCGCAGCCACCACCGCCCCCGTCGTCCTCGCCGGGTCCGGCCGACCCGTCGTCGCTGTTGCTGTGCGGGGCGCGGCTCACCGACGGCCGGACCGTGGACGTACGGCTGTGCGGCGGGCGCATCGAGGCGGTCGGCACGGCCGGCAGCCTGGGAGCGGGCGGCACGCGCGCGTGCGGGGCGCGTGTGGACCTCAGTGGCTATCTGCTGCTGCCGGCTCCGGCCGAGCCGCACGCCCACGCCGACACGGCCCTGTCGGCCGACACCGGCGGGCCGGTCTCGTACGAGCCGCAGGACGTGCAGCGCCGGGCGACGGAGGCCGCGCTGCTCCAGCTCGGGCATGGGGCGACGGCGGTGCGGGCGCACGTGCGCGTGGGGGACGTCCAGGGCCTCGGCGCGCTGACGGCCGTGCTGCAGGCGCGGCGGGCACTGCGGGGGCTTGCGGAGCTGACGACGGTGGCGATGCCCCGGGTGCTGACCGGGGTAGCCGGTGCGGACGGGCTGGCGATGCTGCGGGACGCGGTGAAGATGGGCGCCTCGGTGGTGGGGGGCCGGCCGGACCTCGACCCGGATCCGGCGGGGTACGTGGAAGCGGTCCTGGAGATGGCCTCCGAGCACGGCTGCCCCGTCGACCTGCACACGGACGCCGGGGACCCGGCCCGGCTGGCCCGGCTCGCCGCGATGGCGGGCGGACTGCGTCCCGGAGTGACGCTCAGCCCGTGCGGCGACCTCGGCCGGCTGCCCTCCGAGGTGGCCTCGCGGACGGCCGACCAACTCGCGGCGGCCGGGGTGGCCGTGGCGTGCCTGCCGCAGGGCGGCTGCGGCGGCGTCGACCGGCGCGGGGCGGCTCCGGTACGGCTGCTGCGCGCGGCCGGGGTGCGGGTGGCCGCCGGGAGCGGGGCGCTGCGGGACGTGTCCAACCCCGTGGGGCGCGGTGATCCCTTGGAGGCGGCCTTCCTGCTGGCCTCGCGCTACGGGTTGCCGCCCGAGGAGGCGTACGACGCGGTGAGCTCCTCGGTGCGGGCGGTTCTGGGGCTGCCGGAGGTGCGGGTGGAGGCGGGTTTCCCTGCCGAGCTGCTCGCGGTGCGCGGGGAACGGCTCGCGGGGGTGCTGTCCCTGGCGTACAGCCGGATCGTCGTGCACCAGGGGCGCGTGGTGGCGCGGACCAGCGCTGTGCGCGAGTACTGCAGTTCGGCCGCCTCGGTCGAGCTGGGGCTGCCGCGGCAGGGGCGGGGCGAGGTGCCGTAGGCCTGGGGGCGGGCAGGGGTCCCTTGGCCCGGGGTGGGGTGCGGTGCCGTAGGCCTGGGGGCGGGGCGAGGGTGCCATGGGCGTGGGGCGGAGCGAGGTGCCTCGGGCTTGGGGTGGGGCGAAGTGCCGTAGGCCTGCGGCGGGGCGCGGCCCAAGTCGTGCGGCGCACGGTGCTGTCGAGGCGTACGGTCGAAGGCATGCGCATTGTCATCGCTGGTGGTCATGGTCAGATCGCGTTGCGGCTGGAGCGGCTGCTCGCCGCGCGCGGGGACGAAGTGGCGGGGATCATCCGGAAGGCCGAACAGGCCGACGAGCTACGGCAGGCCGGTGCCGAACCGGTCGTGCTCGACCTGGAGTCGGCGTCCGTCGACGAGGTCGCGGAGCGGCTCAGGGGCGCCGACGCCGCGGTCTTCGCGGCGGGCGCGGGGCCGGGCAGCGGGGCGGCCCGCAAGGACACGGTGGACAAGGCCGCGGCGGTCCTCTTCGCGGACGCGGCGGTGAGGGCGGGCGTGCGGCGCTTCGTGGTCGTGTCGTCCATGGGCGCCGACCCGCGTCACCAGGGTGACGAGATCTTCGACGTGTATCTGCGGGCCAAGGGCGAGGCGGACGCGTACGTGCGCGGTCTGGACGCCCTGGACTGGACGATCCTGCGCCCCGGCCAGCTCACCGACGACGCCGGTACAGGTCTCGTACGGCTGGAGGCGCGCACGGGCCGCGGTCCGATCCCGCGCGACGACGTGGCCGCCGTGCTGGCGGAGCTGGTGGACACCTCGGCGACGGCCGGGCTCACCCTGGAGCTGATCGGCGGGCCGGTACCGGTGTCCGTGGCGGTGAAGTCGGTGGCCGGGAACTGAGGTTCGCGGCCGGCGACTCGTCAGGTCCTAGAAGAGGGGCAGTTGGCCGGGGAAGTCCGGGACCGTGTAGCCGTCCAGGGACGGTTGCTCCGGGCCCGGGCGGGCCTGGCGGCGGGAGCCCGGGCACGAGGTGAGTTCGCCGTGCTCGCGAGCGCCGGGCGGGTCGTGGCGTGCGTACCGCCCGGCGACGACGGCGATCTCGCCGCGGCACTCGGGGCAGAGTCTGCGGCGGGAGGACATGGGGCCAGTGTGCCGCGCGGGTCGGACAGCCATGCCTCTCCCCTGCGGCGACGGCCCTTTTTCAGTGCCCCCGTTCACGTTTTTCGCATCCCGATCCGCCGGTCTGACGATGGCCCCCTCCGGCCTGGTCATGATGGCCACGGCTCCCGTCCCCGCCGCCTTGTCCAGGGCCAGGGGCCCGAAGATCACCCTGATGGTCGGTGCGGTGATCGTGGCCACCGGATACGGGCTGAACATCGTGCTGATGTCGGAGCTCTGGCACTTCGTGCTGGTCACCTGCGTCATCGGCGCCGGTATCGGCTTCACCTACGGTTCGATGCCCGCGCTCATCATGGGCGCCGTGCCGGCTTCTGAGACGGGTGCGGCGAACAGCCTCAACACGCTGATGCGCTCCATCGGTACGTCGACCGCCAGCGCGGTGGCCGGGGTGATCCTCGCGCAGATGACGACGGACTTCGGTGGGACGCCCCTGCCGTCCCAGGACGGGTTCAAGGTCGTCCTGGCCGTCGGGGCCGGGGCCGCGCTGCTCGCCTTCGCGGTCGCCTCGTTCATCCCGCGTCAGGGAGGGGCGGAAGCCGGCGTGGCCGAGGCGGGGGTTGCGACGGGTTCGGTCGGTGGGGAACCGGTGGCGGCGACTTCGGTCGGGGGCGAGCCGGTTGCCGAGGCGCCCGCCGGGGTGGCCGTGACCGGTGCCGACCCGGCCGGGGTCCCCGTGCGGGGCCGTGTGCTGAGGGCCGATCGGACGGCGGTCGGCGGGGCCGCGGTGACGTTGATCTCGCTGGGCGGAAAGCAGCTCGGGCGGGCGGTCTCGCGGGGTGACGGTTCGTACGGCGTGGATGCTCCGGGCGCCGGATCGTACATCCTGATCGCCGCGTCGGAGGGCTGTCAGCCGCAAGCCTCCACGATCGTCGTGGCCGGTGAACCGATGGTGTACGACGTGCTGCTGAGCGGCACCAGCGGCCTCGCCGGGGTGGTGCGCTCCGCGGACGGCGGGACGCCGGTCGCCGAGGCCGTGGTCATCGTGACGGACGCGCGCGGGGAGGTGCTGGCCACAGGTCGGACGGACGTACTGGGCGAGTTCGCGGTCACCGACCTGGTGCCGGGGCCGGTGACCCTCGCGGTCAACTCCCCCAAGCACCGGCCGCTGGCCCAGGTCGTCGAGATCGGCGGGGCCGGGACCACCCGGGTCGCGCTCGAACTGCGGCCCGGCGCGCAGGTGCGGGGCACGGTGCGCGCAGGGGGCGCACCGCTCAGCGACGCGCGGGTGACTCTGGTGGACGCGGCGGGCAACGTGGTCGCCACGACCCGCACCGGCCACGATGGTGCGTACGCCTTCTCCGACTTGGACACCGGCGCGTACACGGTCATCGCGACCGGCTACCCGCCCCGCGCGACACCGCTGACCGTCCCGGGTACCGGTGTGGACGACCACGACATCGAACTGGCCCACGCCGGCGGCGAGTAGGCCGCCCGGGGGATGCGGGGGGGGGCGGGCTGGTATGCGAGGGGGCTGGGGGCGCACCCGGGGCGTGCCGGGGAGGGCGGGCCCGGGGGCGTCCGGGGAGGGTGGGCTCGGGGGCGTCCGGGGAGGGTGGGCCCGGGGGGCCGTGCTGGGGGACGCGCGCCGGTGGGGGTGACGGGCGCCGGCCGGGGGTGGGGCGCCCGGCCCGCCCGCATGCCGCACCACCCCCACCGGCCGCACGAAGCCGCTTCAGCCGGTCGCCGATCCGAACCACCGCGGCAGCCGCTCGAACAGGTCCTGCTGGTCGTCGCCGATCCATGCCACGTGTCCGTCCGGCCGCAGCAGCACCGCGGGCACGTCGAGTTCCTCGCTGACGTCGACGACGTGATCGACCCGGTCCGACCAGCCCGCCACCGAGAGCCGGCCGCCGGTCTGGTCGAGCAGCAGCCCGCGGCCGTCACGCATCCGCTCGTAGAGGCGGCCCCGCTGCAACCGCACGTCCCGCAGCCTCCGGCCGAGCAGTTCGTGGCCCTCGCCGCAGTCGTAGCGGACGGCGATCGCGGTGACCTTCTCGATCAGGAGCCGGTTCACGTCCTCGAAGTCCATCAGCTCCGCCAGGAGCCGGCGCACGGCCTGCGGCCCCGGCTCGGGCGCCAGCAAGTGCATCTGCGCGCGGGTGTTGTCCAGCACTGCGGCGGCCACCGGATGGCGTTCGGTGTGGTAGCTGTCCAGCAGCCCCTCCGGTGCCCAGCCGCGCAGTTCGGCGGCCAGCTTCCAACCGAGGTTGAAGGCGTCCTGGAGACCGAGGTTGAGCCCCTGCCCTCCGGTCGGCGGGTGGACGTGCGCGGCGTCGCCGGCCAGCAGGACCCGGCCTGTGCGGTAGCGCTCGGCCTGCCGAGTGGCGTCGCCGAAGCGGGAGAGCCAGCGCGGGGAGTGCACACCGAGGTCGGTGCCGGCGAACTTGTGCAGCTGCTGCCTGAATTCCTCGAAGGTCGGCGGGGCCGTGCGGTCCTCGGCCACGCCCTCGGCGGGCACGATGACACGGTGGACCCCGTCTCCGATCGGCATGGCGCCGAACCGGAAGTGGGTCTTGCGGACTTCGGCCATCACGGCCGCCAGTTCCTCCGGCGACGCGGCCACCTCCATCTCGCCCATCAGCGTCTCGACCCTGGAGGGCTCGCCGGGAAAACCGACGCCGAGCAGCTTGCGCACCGTGCTGCGGCCGCCGTCGCACCCGACGAGGTAGCGGGAGCGCAGTCGCGTGCCGTCGGCCAGCTCGGTGGTCACACCGTCGTCGTCCTGGCTGAGGCCGACCAGTTCGCAGCCGCGCCGGATCTCGGCGCCGAGCTCGGCCGCGTGCTCGGCCAGCAAGCGGTCGGTGACGGGCTGCGGGATGCCGAGGACGTACCCGTGCGCGGTGTCGAGCCGGCCGGGTGCCGGTTTGGCGAGCCCGGCGAAGAAGCCGCCGAGCGGGTGCTTGCTGCCCTCGGCGAGGAAGCGCTCCAGCAGCCCGCGTTGGTCCAGCATCTCGATGCTGCGCACGTGGAGTCCGAGCGCGCGAACGTACGGGGTCGGCTCCGCCTCCTTCTCCAGCACGAGCACACGCACGCCGTGCAGCCGCAGCTCCCCGGCCAGCATCATTCCGGTCGGGCCACCGCCGGAAATGACCACATCGATCAAGGCAGACCCCAATTTTCGCCCGTTTCTGACTTCAGGCCGAAGATTGTGCGGCACAACAGGGGTCTTGCCGCAAGGCCCCCCTTGCGCTATACGTTGAGAGTGGCAAGGAGCAGGTGACTCCTTGCCTTTCTCATGTGCGCCGAAGCCTCTCACTTCTCTACGTAACGGCAGGTCAGAGGCCTTCAAACAGGCCGCTGCGCACGACCGTTGAGCTGAAAGAACGTCGATTTCGGGGACGTCGATGTGATGAGGGAACGTCGACGCGAGGGAAGCGGAAAGCCCTCTCTCATCTGCGTTTCCGGAGATGAGAAAGGGCTTCGCCGGTGTTACGGCGCCAATAGCCGGGCCAGGGAAAGCTGAACCCGCGATCCCGGCCTGGTTGCCGAGGGCGTCAGCGCACGTCGACGTAGTCGGCCGCGCTGGTGGCGACGCCGGTCGTGGAGTTGCCGTAGTACACCCAGCGGAACGAGCCGTCGACCGAGGCGGTGACCGTGGTCTTCAGTCCCCCGGTGCTGCTGGTGGTGGCCTTCTTCAGAGTCTTGTAGCTGTCGGTGCCCTTGGCGCGGAACTGGAGGCTGACCGTACGGCCGCTGTAGGCGTCGTACTTCTTCGTGCTCCAGTTCGCCCGGGTCAGCTTGCCCGTGACGGTGATCGTCTTGCCCTTGGTGACCGGCTCCGGCGAGGCGTTGGTGGTGGCCTTGGCCGCGCGCTTCAGCTGGGCGGTCGTGGACCGCGTCTCCAGTTCCCCGGTCTTGAGGCCGCCGTCGGCCTTCCACAGCTTCAGCGAGACGCCGACCTTCCAGGTCGTGGCGTCGCTGTTGGAGTCGACGTGTTCCTGGCTCGGGTGCGGGTCGATGTAGAGGTCCCCCTCGCAGCGAGCGTGCTTGGAGTCGATCTCGTAGCAGGTGTAGCCGCCCGGCTGGATGAAGTTCTCGCCCGAGTCGGCCGCCGTCGTGATGCTGCCGCGGTAGAGGAAGGGGTACGCGTCGTAGCGGGAGGGGTCTGAGGTGCTGTACCCGGAGGGCAGCGCGATGTTGAAGCTGATGGGCGGCTCCACCACCTTCGTCGTGCCGACGACGATCGGCTTGCCGTTGTTGATGACGATGTCCGACACGGTGATACCGGTGTCCGCCGCCTGGGCCGCCGGCGCGTTCAGCACCGAGAGCCCCAGCGCCCCCACGAGCGTGGCCACCGCGACGGTTCGTCTGCCTGTTTTCATTACACCTCTTCAGAAGGGTGCCGTTACAAAGAGGCGGCAGCCTATCTGACGCGGTCATGCCCTCCGGCCCGCGAGGTGGAGTGATCATGCTCACGCCCCGGGGGGGGGGGGGGAGCCGGGGGCGGCGGGGCGACCAGGAGGAGGCAACGACAAACCCCCTCCGACCAGGTGAACAACCTGATCAGAGGGGGTCTTCCCCAGTGTGGCGGCGCCAGGATTCGAACCTGGGAAGGCTGAGCCGGCAGATTTACACACCGCGCGGCGCTCAGGCGCTCATTTGCGTCTTCCTACCTGATGTTGCCTCGCTGCCCCACAAGTTCCCCACGCGAGCACGCCGAGGCCGCGCGGCTTCCTGTTGCGATCGTTGGGCCACAACCTGCGGCACACCGATGCGGGGGCGCTACCTCCAAGTTGCGCTAAGTAGAAGAAGCCGGAGTCTCATCAGTCTCCACGGGGGGACCTGAGACGATGAACGTGTGCAGCTCCTGCCCCTCAGGCCAGCGGGCAAGTATCTGATCGACGTAGGCATCGCGCACGGGAAGGGCCTCAGAACGTAGAAAGGCACCGAGGCAGGCAATACTGTCCGCGCACAGAGCCATTCCGTGCCCGCGACGCTCGACGTCGCTACGGGAATCGCCGATCGGCCCGATCTGTGTATATAAGGCGTTGACAGTGAGTCGGGACCTGAGTTCGGCATCGGGCAGCCACTGCGAATGCAACTGGATCGTTGCATGGTGGTGCTGCAAGGCCCTCCGGTAGGCGCGCTGCTCCTCCTCGGCGGCACCGTACGAGCCCAGCCGCAGGCTGTGTTGCATAGCCAGCAGCTCGGCCAGGATCTTTTCTGCTGCTGCAACCGCTTCGCCCCGCAGCCTCGCGGTCCTTGCTTCCCGGGTGCCATGTCGCTGCTGATACACGACCCCGCCGAACGTAGCGCCAGCACCTGCTCCTACACCAATCAGCCCTACCAGCGCACTGAGCACCGATGCGTCCATCCGAGGATGGTCGCATCGGTGCTGAGCGCAGGTCATCGAAACCCGAAAACCAGCGACCCACCGAAGACCTGCCATGAGCCGGCCGCGGTCTGCGCGTGGTCAGCAGCTGAGCAGTACCAATGCCTACCTTCCGTTACCTCGCCCCGCACCTGCCCCACCAGCAGGCACCGGGACGGGTCCGAAGCACAGGTCGCTGTCGGCTCGCCTGCCGGATCCGGCGGTAGGCGAGCCGCTCCAAACTCACGACCACGCCCCAAGACCGTGGATCGAACCTCAGAGCGGCTCATGCAGATCCGCAGCAACCGACACAGCGACCGGAGCGCCAGATGTCGCGAAACGGCCTCGCTTCGCCGCTATACGAGGGTAGAATCCGCTAATCAGCTATTACGCTCACTGTGCGGGGGATCGATGGACCGTGTAACCAAGGCATATCTGGACGCTTTCCGCACCGAACAGTCTATCGAGAAACTGAGCGAATCGGACGCCTTCGAGCTATTCGCCGACTATTGTGTGATCTCCGACTCGTACGACGACGAGTTTAACGTGACCGATGTCCACACGGGTGGAGGTGACGACCTGGGGATTGACGGAATCGGCGTGATTATAAACGGGAGCCTCATCAGTTCGGGTGAAGACATGGAAGGTCTTCTGAAGGTCAAC
>NZ_JBEOXI010000214.1:0-14083 GCF_040296465.1 Streptomyces sp. NPDC002130 | reverse complement strand
GGAAGGGGCACAACGGCATCAGCTGCACATGTGTCACGCCCAGTTCGGCGAGATGCCCGAGCCGCTCGGCGGCGGCGTCCAGGGTGCCCTCGGGGGTGTACGTCCCCACATGCAGCTCGTACAGCACCGCGCCGGGCAGGGGGCGCCCCCGCCACTGCGCGCGCCACGGGTACCGCTCGTGATCGACGACCGCGCTCAGCCCGTCGGGGCCGTCCGGCTGCCGCCGCGAGCGCGGGTCGGGCAGCACGGGCCCGTCGTCCAGCGCGAAGCCGTAGCGGGACCCGTCGCGCGCCTCGGCCTCGCCCCGCCACCACCCCGCCCGTTCCGGATCGCGATCCAGCACGCGAGTGACGTCGTCGCACCGGAGCGTCACCCGGCCGGCCTGTGGTGCCCACACCTCGAACTGCACGGACGGTTCCCCTTCGTCTGTTCACCGTGATGTAGCCCGTCCATGGTGCGTCAAAAGAGATCAATCCGCCGCCGCATCCACCCATTTGCGGCGGGTCTCACCGGATACGCGCGCGTGGCTGCCGATTTCCCGTTTTCTGGACAGCCCGGCCGCACTGCCCGACAATCACGAGCGTGACGTCGTCCTTCGAGTTCAACACGTCCCCCGCGCGGCTCTCCGACGCGGAGCGCGACCGGGTGCTGAAGGTGCTCCGTGACGGCGTCGCCGTGGGCCGCCTGTCCCACGACACGTTCGTCCACCGCATGGAACTGGCGCTCGCCGCCCGCCGCCCGGACGAACTCGCCGCGCTCACCGCCGATCTGCGCACCGAGAGCCGCCTCTCGCGCCTGGTGTTCGGCACCGTCGAGGCCGTCTCCGGCTTCTCTCTGCGGCTGCGCAGGGCCTGGCAGGCCGAGCGGCTGCCCAAGCTGCAGCTGCCCCACCCCTCCCACGGCCATCCGCTGCGCATAGGCCGTGACCCCGCCAGCGGACTGCGCCTCAACCACGAGACGGTCTCCCGCGTGCACGCCGAACTCCGTCACCAGGGCGGTCTGTGGGTCCTGCGCGACCTCGGCTCCACCAACGGCACGACGGTGAACGGCAGGCGCGTCGTCGGCGCGGCCGTCGTCCGCGAGGGCGACCAGGTGGGCTTCGGCCGGATGACCTTCCGGCTGTCGGCCGGCTGACCGGAAACGGAACCACGCCTCAGCCCTGGCCTGGGCCTTACCGAAGGCGGGTCCGGGGACGGTGGCCGAAATCCCATCGTGGTCCGCGGTGTTGACGGTGTTGACGTACCCCTCAAGTCGTGACTGACTGTGCGTACACCATCTACACCTGGTGAACTGACGGCACCGCATTGGGGAGGTGTGCCCTGCCGCCCCTGCTGCGCTACCCGACCGTCGACGAACTGGGTGCCCGGGCCGCCGCCCTCGTCGCCCGCCACCCCCGTGACGCCCGGCTGCGCCGGGTCGGCACCTCCCGCGCGGGCACCCCCATGTGGCTGCTCTCCGTGGGCCGCGGCAGCCGTCAGGCGCTGATCGTGGCCGGCCCCCACGCCAACGAACCGGTGGGCGGCGCCACCGTGCTGCGCCTGGCCGAGCGGGCCCTGGCCGACCCGCGGCTCGCCGAGGGCGCCGACGCCACCTGGAACCTGCTGCTGTGCCTCGACCCGGACGGGTCGCGCCGCAACGAGAACTGGCTGCACGGCCCGTACACACTCGGCCACTACGTCCGGAACTTCTTCCGGCCCGGCTTCCTGGAGCAGCCCGAGTGGCTGC
Organism: Streptomyces sp. NPDC002130; assembly: GCF_040296465.1. Classification (NCBI taxonomy): domain Bacteria; kingdom Bacillati; phylum Actinomycetota; class Actinomycetes; order Kitasatosporales; family Streptomycetaceae; genus Streptomyces; species Streptomyces sp. NPDC002130. Next base: position 12,358 of record NZ_JBEOXI010000214.1, on the reverse strand, counting down.
CCGACGGCGCGGCCGGCGCCGCCCTGCCGGAGACCCGGGCCCTGCTCGACCTCCAGGACGAACTGCGCCCGTTCCTCCAGTGCTCCCTGCACGGCGTCGACATCGGCGGCGGCTTCGTCGAGCTCACCCACGACCTGCCGGGCCTGGACCGGCGCCTGGCCCACATCGCCGCCCGGCTCGGCATACCGCGCGAACTCGGCGCGTACGACGCCCTGTACTGGCCCGGCCTCGGGCCCGCCGTCTACCGGATCCCACCGCCGCGCCGCGCCGACCTGGTCGCGGCCATCACGGAGGCCGCCGTCGAGTCCACGTGGTTCCACCCGTACCGGCACGGCACCGTCACCGCGGTCGTCGAGGCGCCCATGTGGGGCGTGACGGCCGTGGCGGACGGCTCCGCGCCCGCGGACCGGGACGCCGTGCTCCGGGCCGTCAGCCGCACCCTGCGCCATGACACGGGCCTCTTGCGGCAGCTCCTGGGGCGGATCCGTCCGCACCTCGCCACCGTGCCCGACGCGGCCCGCCTGCTCGCCCCGGTCGACGACTACCTCCTGGTCTGCCCCGGCCTCGCCGACGCCTGGGACCCCGGCACCGGCGACAGTCCGGCCCACCCCCTCCCGCCGCTGAGCACCGCCCACCTGGTCGCCCTGCGCATCTCCGGGCGCCGGCTCGCGCTGCGCACCGCGGGACTGCTGCACCAGCTCCTACGGGCCGCCGGCCGTGACCCGGCCGGTGCGCTGCCGGAGCTGGACCTGCTGATCGACCAGTGGTGCGCCGAGTACCGCGACGGCTGCGGGGCGCGCTGGATCCCGGTGGCCCGCCAGGCGGAGTACCAGGCCCGCGTGGTACTCGCCGCGTTCGATCTGGCCGGGCGCCGCGCGCGGGCCCGCTCCGGCTCGGGCGAGCCGGTGCCGATGCAGCGGGACTGAGGCCTACCACGCCCTCTCGCGCGCGTGCAGCGCCGCCGCGACGACCGTGCGGGACTGGTGCTCCACCTGGTGCTCCAGGGGTACCCAGCGGGCGCGGAACCGTTCCGCGAAGGCGTCGCTCCAGGTCGACACGAGCCCCTCGAGCTGCTTCGCCGCCTCGTCGTCGGTCCCGCGCAGCACCCGCAACAGCATCGCCGCCGCCCGCAGCGGCACGCGGCGCGCGAACGCGTCCACGCTGCCGACGTACGCCCGGGTGAGGTCGGCGGGCGGGGTGTGCAGCAGGTCGGAGGCCAGCCCCGGCACCAGTTCGAGACCCCACCGGGCGGCCCGCAGCAACGGGCCGTCCAGGTCCGCCAGCCGGGGCAGCGCATGGTCGAGCACACGCGTGACCTCCAGTGCGTCCCGCTGCAGCCGGCGGGCCAGCAGCCCGATCGCCGCCGCCGGAGCCGGATGCGGAGCCGGGTCGTCCACCAGGTCGCTCGCCCACATCGGCACTTCCACCACCGCGGTCAGCCCGCCGTACCGGTGGGCGTGGTACCAGGTGCTGTGCCGCGCGTCGTCCGGCAGGCTCGGGTACGCCGGCCCGATCCCCGGCGCCGGCATGACGTGCACGCCCGGCCCGGACGCGGGCCAGCCGGCGGCGTCGGAGGCGCCGGTCTCCACCGGGATGTGCAGCTCGGCCGCCGACTTCGCGAACGGCTCCGCCAGCCCGGGCACGTCCCTCGTCAGCTGTACCCAGCTGCCGCCCAGGTCCGTGCCGTGCAGGGTGACCTGTAGGTAGGGGCGCAGCTCGTCGATGACGCCCGTCAGGGCCCGGGTCTCCGGCGGCAGCCGGTCCGGCGGCAGCAGGGACGGCGCCCACTCGGGCTGCTCCGGGCCCGCGGGCCGGAAGAACCCGAGGTGGTAGTCGAAGAGGCTGCGTGGCGCCGGCGTCACGTGCAGGCTCGCCCCGTCGGGGTCCGCGCACAGCAGGAAGTGCCAGGAGACGCCGTCGCGCAACTCCCGCTGCTCGAGGACCCGACGGGCGACTGCGAGCAGGGTGCAGGAACCGGTCGGCTCGTTGGCGTGGGCGCCGGCGACCACCAGTACGGCACGGCGGGAGCGGCCCACGGACAGCAGGTGCAGGGGCCTGCCCGCGCGTGAGACCCCCACCTGCCGCAGGGTGCACACGCCGGGGCGCTGAGCGGTCAACGCCCGGGCAGCTGAGACCTGTTCGGTCACCGTCGGGTAGCGCAGCTCCGGCAGGACACTCACCCCCGTCACATCCGCCCGAGTTCGCCATCGCAGTACCCCACGGCCATGATGCGGTGTCAAGGGCGCGACGGGGTGGTCCCCGGGGGGCGCCCGGAAGCATGGCCCCGGGCGCGGAGCCCGCGTCCGGTGCTGCCCCGTCGCGTCCGGCGACGTGGGCTCCTCAGCCGACCGCACGGCCCTCAGTCGCCCACCCTCTCCAGCAACGCCACCGGCACCCCCTCGAACAGCTCCTCCACGCGCGCGTGCCCCGAGAACTCGCGCCCCGGCGCCAGCACGTCCGCCCAGCGGCCCGGCGGCAGCTGCAGCCGGGTGTCCCGCCAGCCGCCGGCCTCCGCGAGCCGCAGGGACAGGCGGGTCACGGCCGTCAGCACCTCACCGGAGCGGACGAAGGCCAGGCAGTGCCCGGCCGCCGGTCCCTCCGCCGGCAACGCCATGTACGTCGCCGTGTCACCGAAGGCGCCGGGCCGCCGGGCCCGCAGCCCCAGCGCCGCCTTCGTCACCGCCGTCTTCTCCGCGGAGGTGCCGCCGGACTCCGCGGGCGGGAAGTCCACCGCCCGCCGGTTGTCCGGGTCGACCAGCGCCCGGTACTCGGCCTCCGTGCCCTGGTAGACGTCAGGGACGCCCGGCATCGTCAGCTGCACCAGGGCCGTTCCCAGCACGTTGGCCCGGATGTACGGCGCCAGCGACTCCCGGAACGCGGCGACCCGCTCGCCCGGCGCCCCGCAGGGCCCGGCCGCCACGAACCGTTCCACCGCCTCCTCGTACGGCGGCTCCTGTTCGGTCCAGCTCGTGTACAGGCCCGCCTCGCGCACGTGCTTCAGCAGCGCCCCCTGCACCCGCTCCCGCACCCCGGAGGCCGGCCCCAGCCCGAACACGGTCTGCCAGGCCGCCCACGCCAGCTGCGCGTCCGGCACGCCCTCCCCGGCGCGGGTCACTTCCGCGAGCACGTCCGCGAAGCGGTCCGGGCACTCGGTGAGCACGTGCAGCGCGGCCCGGACATCCGCGCTGCGCTTGGTGTCGTGCGTCGTGGCCACCGTCCCCGTGACGGGCCAGTCGCGCTGCACGCGCGCGCAGTACGCGTGGAACTCCTCCGGAGACAGCGCGGGAGCACCCGGGTTCCCGCCCACCTCGGTCGCCGACAGCAGCGGCACGTACCGGTAGAACGCCGTGTCCTCCACGGACTTGGCCCGCAGCGCCGACGACGTCTGCGCGAACCGTGTCCGGAACTCCACCTGGGCGGGCTCGTCGCCGTACCGCCCCAGCACCAGGTCCCGCACCACGTCCACCGCACCGGCCTCCTCGGGCACGGCGAAGGCGTGCCGGGCGTCGGCGGCGGCCTCCTCGGTGACCACGGACGCCGCGTCGGAGGACTCGTAGGGCCGGTAGACCTCCATCCGGACGAGAAGCTCCTGGAGGGCGGTACGCAGCGCCCAGGGGGCGCGGTCGCGCAGGGCAGGCTCCGGGGAGGTCGCGCACAGCCGGCTCGCCACCCGGGTGAGCCGGTCGGTCTCGGTGGCCAGCTCGTGCGTGAGGACCTTGTACGCCGCCCTGCGCACCGTCGCCTCCCACTGCCCGCCCCGGTCCGTCTGCGGGGCCGCGAAACGCCGGTACCGCCCCAGCAGGTCCCCGAACCCGGCCGGGTCCGTGAACACCCCGTCCACGTGCCGCAGGGCGTCGTAGCCGGTGGTCCCCGCGACGGGCCAGGACGCCGGCAGCCGCTCGCCGTCGGCGAGGATCTTCTCCACGACCGTCCAGCGGCCCCCGGTCGCCTCGTGCAGCCGCCGGAGGTAGCCGTCGGGGTCGGCGAGCCCGTCGGGGTGGTCGATGCGCAGCCCGTCGATCACGCCCTCGTGCAGCAGCCCGAGGATCTTGTCGTGGGTGGCCTCGAACACCTCCGGGTCCTCCACCCGCACCCCGATGAGCTCCGAGATGCTGAAGAACCGCCGGTAGTTGAGCTCGGTCCGGGCCAGCCGCCACCACACCGGGCGGTACCACTGCGCGTCCAGCAGATGCGGCAGCGGCAGGTCCTCGGTGCCCTCGCGCAGCGGCAGGACGTGGTCGTAGTAGCGCAGCACGTCACCGTCGACGCGCAGCTCGTCGAGCACCTCGCCCAGTGGTCCGCCGAGGACCGGCAGCAGCACCTGTCCGTCCTGCGCCTCCCAGTCGATGTCGAACCAGCGCGCGTACGGCGACTTCGGACCCTCGCGCAGCACCTCCCACAGGGCGCGGTTGTGGCGCGGGGCCATCGCCATGTGGTTCGGGACGATGTCCACCACCAGGCCGAGTCCGTGCTCGCGCGCGGTGCGTGCCAGCGCCCGCAGCCCCTCCTCGCCGCCCAGTTCCTCGCGCACGCGCGCGTGGTCGACGACGTCGTAGCCGTGCGTCGAGCCCGGCACCGCCTCCAGGACGGGGGACAGGTGCAGGTGCGAGACGCCGAGCGAGGCCAGGTACGGCACGACGGCCGCGGCTGCTCCGAAGGGGAACTCGGGCTGCAGCTGCAGCCGGTACGTGGCCGTGGGCACCACCGGGTCAAGTCGCTCAGGTGTCATGGAGACGTACGTACCCGCCCTGCCGCCGTTCGTGTCATCCCCCGCGCCAGGTGCGCCGCGCGTCGCCCGGACGAGTGGCTTTCCGGACGACGCGCACCGCCGGGCGGTCACACGGGCCGCTGCAGCACCGTCATGCTCCGGTCCGTCAGGGTCAGCCGGTCCCCGGCCTGCACCTTGGCGCCGGTGTCCGAAGGCACACCGGCCGCGAGGGCGGTGTCGACCACGACCTCCCACTGCCGCCCGTGGTTGACCGGAACCACGAACTCCAGCGGCTTCGGCGAGGCGTTGAACATCAGCAGGAACGAGTCGTCGGTGATGCGCTCCCCGCGCGCCCCGGGCTCGGAGATCGCGTTGCCGTTGAGGAACACGGTCAGCGCCGACGCCTGCGCCGAGTCCCAGTCCCGCTGGGTCATCTCCCGGCCGTCCGGGGTGAACCAGGCGATGTCGGACAGGTCGTCGTGCGTGCCCTCCACGGGCCGTCCGTGGAAGAAGCGCCGCCGCCGGAAGACCGGGTGGTTGCGGCGCAGCCACACCATGGCACGCGTGAAGGCCAGCAGCTCCGTGCTCGCACCGTCCTCGGCGTCCTCGGCGTCCTCGGTGTTCTCGGGCCATTCGACCCAGGACAGCTCGTTGTCCTGGCAGTAGGCGTTGTTGTTGCCGCCCTGGGTCCGGGCGAACTCGTCGCCGTGGCTGATCATGGGCACGCCCTGGGACAGCATCAGCGTCGCGATGAAGTTCCGCATCTGCCTCGCCCGCAGCCGCAGCACGTCCGGGTCGTCGGTCTCGCCCTCGGCCCCGCAGTTCCAGGAGCGGTTGTGGCTCTCGCCGTCCCGGTTGTCCTCCCCGTTGGCCTCGTTGTGCTTGTCGTTGTAGGCCACCAGGTCGTGCAGGGGGAAGCCGTCGTGGCAGGTCACGAAGTTGATCGAGGCCAGCGGGCGGCGCCCGTCGTCCTGGTACAGGTCGGACGAGCCGGTCAGCCGTGAGGCGAACTCCGCGAGCGTGCGCTGCTCACCCCGCCACAGGTCGCGCACGGTGTCCCGGTACTTGCCGTTCCACTCGGTCCACAGCGGCGGGAAGTTGCCCACCTGGTAGCCGCCCTCGCCCACGTCCCACGGCTCGGCGATCAGCTTCACCTGCGAGACCACCGGGTCCTGCTGCACCAGGTCGAAGAACGACGACAGCCGGTCCACCTCGTGGAACTGCCGGGCGAGCGTCGCCGCCAGGTCGAAGCGGAACCCGTCGACGTGCATGTCCGTGACCCAGTACCGCAGCGAGTCCATGATCAGCTGGAGCACGTGCGGGGACCGCATGAGCAGGGAGTTTCCCGTCCCTGTCGTGTCCATGTAGTAGCGGGGGTCGTCGGTGAGCCGGTAGTAGCGCGAGTTGTCCAGGCCCTTGAAGGACAGGGTCGGGCCCAGGTGGTTGCCTTCGGCGGTGTGGTTGTAGACCACGTCGAGGATCACCTCGATCCCGGCCTCGTGCAGCGCCTTGACCGCGGACTTGAACTCCAGCACCTGCTGGCCCCGGTCGCCCCAGGAGGCGTAGGCGTTGTGCGGGGCGAAGAAACCGATCGTGTTGTAGCCCCAGTAGTTGTTCAGGCCCATGTCGACCAGGCGGTGATCGTTCACGAACTGGTGTACGGGCATCAGCTCCAGGGCCGTGACCCCGAGCTCCGTGAGGTGCTCGATGATCGCTGGGTGCGCGAGGGCCGCGTAGGTGCCGCGCAGCTCCTCCGGCAGCCCCGGGTGCCGCATGGTGAGGCCCTTGACGTGGGCCTCGTAGATCACCGTGTGGTGGTACTCGGTGCGCGGGCGCCGGTCGTCGCCCCAGTCGAAGTAGGGGTTGACCACGACCGACGTCATGGTGTGCGGCGCCGAGTCGAGATCGTTGCGCCGGTCGGGGTCGTCGAAGTGGTAGCCGTAGACCTCCTCGCCCCAGTTGATCGAGCCGCTGATCGCACGCGCGTACGGGTCGAGCAGCAGTTTCGCGGAGTTGCAGCGCAGCCCGCGCTCCGGGGCGTACGGGCCGTGCACCCGGAACCCGTACCGCTGCCCCGGCATGATGCCGGGCACGTACGCGTGCCGCACGAAGGCGTCGCTCTCCCGGAGCTCGATCGCCGTCTCCGAGCCGTCGTCGTGCAGCAGACACAGCTCTACTCGGTCCGCGGCCTCCGAGAAGACCGCGAAGTTGGTTCCGGCGCCGTCGTACGTGGCACCGAGTGGATACGCCTCGCCAGGCCAGACCTGCATGGATACGACTCTTTCAGGTGTGCGGCGCCGGTGGGGACGCCTTGGTCCCGAGTCTCCCCGAAAGTGAGGGAACCTCCTATGACTTATCTCCCTCTTACCGAATGACCAGTGCATACGCGGTATGCAAACCAATGGGGCTGACACATACTCCCGGGGCTTGGGGGAGTAGGGGGAAGACGTGCGCAACATAGTGCACCGCCACCTGGGCAAGATGGTGGCCGGTACCGCCATCGCGGTGGCCGGGACCGCCGTGATGATGGCGGTGACCCTGCCGGGCACGGCGGGGGCGGACGACAGCGGCACCCGGGCGGGGCGGTCCGTCCCGCAGGAGGCCGGAGCTGCGGGGACGGGCGCCACGGGGCCGGGCGGCCGGGCCGTGGCGCCGGGGGTCGTCGAGGCGGCCCCTGCCGAAGGGCAGAAGGGCGAGGGCCGCGATCCGCTGACCGACGACGAGCTGGAGCGGGCCGAGAAGATCGCCCTCAGCCGGCAGCTGTTCCGGAGCAGCGAGAACGTGGACGGGGAACGCGGTCCGCAGCCCCTCGGCGTCGACCTCGCCGAACCCGAGGCCGACGAGGCCGGCAAGCCGGACGCGCCCCGCCGGGCCGACGTGACGTTCTACGACTACCGGGACGACACCCTCGTCACCCGGACCGTCGACCTCGGCACCGGCAAGGTGGTGGCGACCGGCACCCAGCACGGCGTCCAGCCGCCGCTGAGCCGCGCCGAGAAGGCCGAGGCGGCCGCTCTCCTGATCGCCGACCCGCTCGGCTCGGGCCTGAAGGCCGACTATCAGGACGCCACCGGCAAGGCGCTCACCTCCCCGGACCAGCTCCAGCTCAGCGGAGCCGTCTACCGGGCCGCGCCGGGCGCCCAGCCCGCCGTGCTCGACAAGTGCGGAGAGCACCGCTGCGTCCGGCTGTTCCCGAAGGTCAAGAACGGCCCGTGGGTCGACGCCCGGCAGCTGGTGATCGACCTGAGCGCCCGCAAGGTCGCCCGGCTCGGCCACTGACCCGCCCGCTTCACTCACCGTCCACCTCGCTCCTCCTCGTCAGGGAGTCATCTCGTCATGCGCGTGAACAGCAACAGCAAGGCCCGCACCCGCGCGGCCGTGGGCCTGACCGTGGCAGCGCTGGCCGCGGGCGCCACGGCCGGCGCGGGACCGGCCACCGCCCAGCCGAAGGCCGCCCCCGCCGCGCCGCCCGCCGCCGACTGCAGCGCCGCCTACCGCATCGAGCAGAAGCTCTCCTCCGGCACCACCTGGCGGATGTGCTGGCGCTACGACGGCAAGGCCGGCCTCGTGCTGGAGAAGATCTCGTACCAGCCCAAGGGCGAACCCAAACAGATCAAGGTCCTCAACAGCGCCCGCCTCGGCCAGATCCACGTCCCCTACGACGACGGCAAAGTCGAGTACGACGACCTCACCGGCTTTGACTTCGCCCAAGGCCTGATGAACCTGGCGCCGAGCGAGTGCCCCGGCGGCACCATCAAGACCGTCAAGGTTCCGGACTCCTGGAACGAGGACCCGAACGTCAAGGGCCTGTGCACCACCACCCGCTCCCGCGGCCACGCCTACCGCATGCAGGGCGACACCGCGAACAAGGTCTTCCAGGCCGAGGGCAAGGACCTCCTCGTCTACACGGTGAACCAGGTCGGCTGGTACGAGTACATGACCGAGTGGCGTTTCCAGGACGACGGCACGATCACCATGAACGTCGGCGCCACCGGCAGCCTGTCCTGGGACGACTACGACGCGGGCGACGGCCGTGGCTGGCCGATCGGCAAGGGCGCGAGCGCGGCCAAGGCCACCAGCCACAGCCACAACGCCTTCTGGCGGCTCGACTTCGCGCTCGACGGTTCCACGAAGAACACCGTCGAGCAGTACGACTCCACCGTCACGGCGCCCACCCGGGGCCAGCGCGCGCCCACCACCAAGACCACCCGTACCAAGGTCGCCAAGGAACTGGCCGGAGACAGCAAGAACTACCGCTGGTGGCGCGTGGTCAGTGCGACCGGCAAGAACAAGGACGGACACGCGCGCTCCTACGAGATCGTCCCCGGACCCACCACCAAGTACCCGGGCCGCAGCTACACCAAGCACGACGTGTACGTCACGCAGTACAACAAGTGCGAACTGTTCGCCAGCCACAACCCCGGCAACTGCGGGCCGGGCGCCGGGAAGAGCGTCGACAAGTGGGTGAACGGACAGGCCCTGACCCACCCGGTGGTCTGGACGAACATCGGCTTCCACCACATAGCCCGGGACGAGGACCAGCAGCCCATGCCCGTCCACTGGCAGGGGTTCTCCATCGTCCCGCGCGACGTCACCGCCATGAATCCGCTCACTCCGGCCGAGCTCGGCTGGCAGAACGGGCACTGGCGGCCCCGGGGTTGAGAACTACCCTGCCCATCCGGCTGCACCGCCGACCGCTCCCGGAGTACCCTTCCTTGATCGTTGACAAGGGCAGTGTGCGGGGGAGCGGAAGGCGGTGCGCGGGTGGGCTCGGGAGGGCTGGAGCTGCCCCCTGGTGACGAGGGTCACGAGGGGAACTCCGCAGACGTCCCGACCGGTGCCGTGTCCCTGGCGCGGCCGATGGACGCGACGGGCTCGATCGGCCCGGAACTGGACTGGGACGCCGACGCCTGGCGCGAGGTGCGCACCCGCGCCCAGCGGGCCGGCCGGGCCTACATCTGGCTGAACCTCGTCGAACAGCGGCTGCGCGCGGTCGTCGCCGCCGTGCTGCGGCCCGTCTACGAACCTGTCCACGGCGAGGACTGGGTGGTGGCCGCCGCCGGGCCGGCAGGCCAGGAGTGGGTCCAGCGTGCGGTGGCCGTCCGCGAGGTCAGCCGCCGCAAGGGCTATCTGCTCGACCCGGCCGACGACAACGTCCTCTCCTTCCTCACCCTGCCGCAGCTGCGCGAGCTGATGGTGCAGCACTGGCCCTGCTTCGAGCCGTACTTCGACGACCGCCGGGACGTCGAACTCGCCCTGGACGAGCTGGAGGTCACCCGCAACGTCGTCTCCCGCAACCGGGCCCTGTCCGAGGCCGTGCTCAACCAGGCCGAGCGGGCCTCCGCGCGGCTGCTGGAGATGCTCGGCGCGGGCGGTGACGTGCCCTCGGCGCGCAGGCTGCCGATCGACGCGGTCGAGGACCTGGTCGGCGACCGGTACGCCGACGTCGTCGCCGTCCACCCGGACCGGGTGCGGCTGATGCGGCAGTTCCCGGCCGAGGACATCTTCGGCGGGGCCCGCCGCCTCGACGCCATCGGCATCGGCCTCAACCTGCTCGTGCAGAACTTCTCCGGCCGGCGTCTGGTGCGGCTGGCGGAGTCCGGCTGCCGGGTCAGGCTGCTGTTCCTCAACCCGGCCTCCAGCGCGGTCAAGCGCCGCGAGCGCGAACTGGGCATCAAGCGCGGCGAACTCAGCAGGGCCGTCGAGATGAACATCCTGCACATGCGCCGGGTGCGTGCCCGGCTGCGCGACCCCGGCGCCTTCGAGATCCAGGTGTTCGACGAGACGCCCCGCTTCACGGCGTACCTGGTGGACGGCGACGGCGCGGACGGCATCGCGGTCGTACAGAGCTATCTGCGCCGCACCCGGGGCATGGAGGCACCGGTGTTCGTGCTGCGCAACGGCAGCAAGGTGGTCAAGTCGGGCGAGATGGACGAAAGCGGCCTCTTCCCCACCTACCGCGAGGAGTTCGAGGTGATGTGGGCGGATTCGCGACCGGTGTCATGAACTGCGCCCCGGTGCGCGGTGGTTCTCCGGCCCGCCGCCGGGCATGAGCGGAACGCGATCCTCTGATTGTCAGTGGTGCATGCGAAGGTGGTGACCACTGGGGGAACGCACCACAAGAAGGGGGACCGCCCATGGGCTGGCACCGGGAGCTGCTGGTCGGCTTCGACCTGGAGACGACGGGTACGGATCCGCGCGAGGCGCGCATCGTCACGGGGGCCGTGATCGAGGTCAGGGGCGCGGAGTCGATCGGGCGCCGCGAGTGGCTGGCCGACCCGGGAGTGCCGATCCCCGAGGACGCGGTGGCGGTGCACGGCATCAGCAACGAGCGGGCGGCGGCCGAGGGCAGACCGGCCGACCAGGTGGCGGACGCCCTCGCGGACGTCCTCACCTCCTACTGGAAGACGGGCGTACCGGTCGTCGCCTACAACGCGGCCTTCGACCTCACGCTGCTCTCCGCGGAGTTGCGGCGCCACGGGCTGCCGTCCCTGCGGGACCGCCTGGGCGGCATGGACCCGGCCCCGGTCATCGACCCGTACACCATCGACCGCTGGGTCGACCGCTACCGCCGCGGCAAACGCAACCTCGAAGCGGTCTGCGCCGAGTACGGCGTCGTCCTCGACGCCGCCCACGACGCCATGGCCGACGCCCTGGCGGCGGCCCGCCTGGCCGGGGCGATAGCCGACCGCCACCCCAAGATCGCCGGCCTGGGCCCGGCGGCTCTGCACCACCGCCAGATCGAGTGGTACGCGCAGTGGGCGGCGGACTTCCAGAGCTTCCTGCGCGGCAAGGGCGATCCCACCGCCTCGGTCGACGGGACGTGGCCGCTGCGCGAGTTGGCGGACGAGCCGGTCTGAGGGGGCGATCAGGCGGCTGGGCGGCAGGCGGTCAGGCGCCAGGCGGTCAGAACGGATACCACCGCACCGTCTCGTCCCCGTCCCTGAGGGACCTCACCCGCCGCTCGAACTCGGCCAGCGCCTTGGGGTTGCTCGGCGCATGCTGGGCGACCCACGCACAACTGGCCGTCTCCCGGGCCCCGCGCAGCACACCACAGCCCTCCCAGCCGCGTACGTCCCAGCCGTAGGTCCGCGTGAAGGAGGCGTACGCCTCGTCCGGAATCCCGTACCGGTCGTGGGACAGCGCCATCACCACGAGATCGTGCTCCCGCAGGTCGGCGGACACCGTCTCCAGATCCACCAGCACGGGCCCCTCGGGTCCGACGTGCACATTGCGCGGCAGCGCGTCCCCGTGGATCGGCCCCGACGGCAGATGTGGTGTGAGCGCGGCGGCCTGAGCGGCGAACCCGTCGCGCCGCTCGCGCAGATACGCCGCGTCCGCGGGATCGATCGCGTCCCCGGCGAGCCGCAGCCACCGCTCCACACCGCCCAGCAGATCGCGGGGCGGAAGTTCGAAGGGAGGAAGGGGCACGGCGTGCACGACCCGCAACAGTTCGGCCAAGTCCCGCGGCTCGGCGGGCCGTACGGCGTCCGGCAGCCGGTGCCACACCGTCACCGGATGCCCGTCGACCAGCAGCGCCTTCGGCTCGGCCGCCCGCACGGCCGGCACACCCGCCTCGGCGAGCCATACCGCGACGTCCAGTTCGCGGCGCGCCCGGCCGAGAAGTTCGGCGTCCCGGCCGACCTTGAC
>NZ_JBEOXI010000213.1:0-14249 GCF_040296465.1 Streptomyces sp. NPDC002130 | reverse complement strand
CTTCCACTCCCCCGTGTGCGCCACGTCGTCGCCGGCGAGCAGGCGCAGGAAGTGGGACTTGCCGGAGCCGTTGGAGCCGAGGACGGCGACGCGTTCGCCGTAGAAGACCTCCAGGTCGAAGGGCTTCATCAGGCCGGTGAGCTCCAGTTTCGCGCAGGTGACCGCCCGGACGCCCGTACGGCCGCCCTTGATGCGCATCCTGATGTCCTGCTCGCGCGGCGGCTCCGGCGGCGGGCCGGCCTCCTCGAACTTGCGCAGCCGGGTCTGCGCGGCCGCGTAGCGGGAGGCCATCTCATGGCTGACGGCCGCGGCCTGACGCAGCGTCAGCACGAGCTTCTTCAGCTGTGCGTGCTTCTCGTCCCAGCGCCTGCGCAGCTCCTCGAAGCGGGCGAAGCGCTCGCGCCGGGCCTCGTGGAAGGTGGCGAAGCCGCCGCCGTGCACCCAGGCGTCCGCACCGGCGGGCCCGGGCTCCAGGGAGACGATCTTCTCAGCGGCGCGGGCGAGCAGTTCGCGGTCGTGGGAGACGAACAGAACCGTCTTGCGGGTCTCCTTCAGCCGCTCCTCCAGCCACCGCTTGCCCGGGACGTCGAGGTAGTTGTCGGGCTCGTCGAGGAGCAGCACTTCGTCGGTGCCGCGCAGCAGCGCCTCGAGGACGAGCCGCTTCTGCTCGCCGCCGGAGAGGGTGCGCACCTCCCGGAACTGCGCCTTGTCGTAGGGCACCCCGAGCGCGGCCGTGGTGCACATGTCCCACAGTGTCTCGGCCTCGTAGCCGCGGGCCTCGGCCCAGTCGGCGAGGGCCTGCGCGTACGCCAGCTGGGCGGCCTCGTCATCGACGGTCATGATGGCGTGCTCGGCCTTGTCGACGGCCCGCGCGGCCTCGCGGATGCGGGGCGTCGCGACGGACACGAGCAGGTCCCGTACGGTCGTCTCGTCGCGTACGGAGCCCACGAACTGCCGCATGACACCGAGCCCGCCGCCGACGACCACGGAGCCGCCGTGCGGCTTGAGCTCGCCGGCGAGCATCCGGAGCAGGGTGGTCTTCCCGGCGCCGTTGGGCCCGACGAGGGCCACGACGGCCCCCTCCCCCACCCGGAACGAGACATCACCCAGCAGCGCCCTTCCATCGGGCAGGTAGTACTCCAGGTGCGCGGCTTCGAGGTGTCCCATGGGCGCGATTCTGTGCGGGCCCGGGCCTCCGGGGCAAGCGGGTTAGGCGCCGGGGGTGCCGTCAGACCCGTTCCAGCGGCCGGTGCGGCTCGCTCGGAAGCTCCACCTCGATCGGGTCGCCGGGGCGCACCACACCCCCCTCCCGCACCACGCTCATGATCCCCGCCTTGCGCACGATGTTCCCCGCCTCGTCGCGTCCGACGACCTGCTTGAGCAGACCGTCCTGGAAAAGGTCGATCTGCAGGCAGGGGTTGCGCAGCCCGGTGACCTCCAGGACCGCGCCGTCGCCGATGCGCAGCAGGGTGCCCGTCGGCAGTGCGAGCAGGTCGATGCCCCGGGTGGTGATGTTCTCGCCGAGTTCGCCGGGCGCCACCTCGAACCCGTCCTCGCCGACCTCGGCGAAGAGTTCCTCGTGCATGAGGTGGACCTGGCGCAGGTTCGGCTGGGTGGGGTCCTGCGCGACGCGTGAGCGGTGCTTGACCGTCACCCCGGCGTGCACGTCCCCCTCCACCCCGAGTCCTGTGAGCAGCGTGATGCTGTCCCGGTTCGGCTTGGTGAAGGAGTACTCCCCGTTGCTGCTGACGGCCGTGACGTGCGCGTTCATCTCTCGGTTCCCCCTGTGTCGCCGATGGTGATCAGCTCCGAGCCTGCCCCGTGGACACCGGTGTGTCCAGTCTCCTTGAACTGACGAACCGTCAGTCCATATAGCAGGATGCACGTCTCAATATGCGGGTGCCCCGCGTACGGTGATCTCCTGCCGACCCGACCGGAAGGGGTGGGATCCGTCATGCCGGAACCCCGGGACACCGCCGTCTACACCCATGGGCACCACGAATCAGTGCTGCGCTCGCACACCTGGCGGACCGCCGCCAACTCCGCCGCGTATCTGCTGCCTTCGCTCAGGCCCCACATGAAGATCCTGGACATCGGCTGCGGGCCGGGCACGATCACCGCCGACCTGGCGGAGCTCGTGCCCGACGGGCGGGTCACCGGCGTCGACCGGGTCCCGGAGATCCTGGACCGGGCACGCGCCACGGCGGCCGGGCGGGGGCTGGCCAACATCGACTTCGCGGTCGCCGACGTACACGCACTGGACTACCCGGACGACACGTTCTGTGTGGTCCACGCCCACCAGGTGCTCCAGCACGTGGGCGACCCGGTGCGGGCGCTGCGCGAGATGAAGCGGGTCGTCAGGCCCGGCGGGATCGTCGCCGTGCGGGACGCGGACTACGCGGCCATGACCTGGTACCCGGCCTCCGAGGGACTCGACGCCTGGCTGGACCTCTACCGCCGGGTCGCCCGGGCCAACGGCGGCGAGCCGGACGCCGGACGCCGACTGAAGGCCTGGGCACGGCAGGCCGGGTTCACGGACATCACGGCGACCTCCGGCACCTGGACCTTCGCCACGCCCGAGGAGCGGGCCTGGTGGAGCGGGCTGTGGGCGGACCGCACGCTGGCGTCGGCGTACGCGGACCGGGCCCGGCTGGGCGGGCACGCCGGCGACCGGGAACTGCGGGCGGTGGCCGAGGCATGGCGGGAGTGGGGCCGTCAGGAGGACGGATGGTTCAGCGTACTGCACGGAGAAATTCTCTGCCGAAAGGAAGCCTGAAACGCTGTTTCAGGGACATCCTGAAAGCAGGAGGTTCGAATTATGGTTCCCATCCTGCTGGTGCTGCTTCTGGCTCTGGTTCTGTTCGGCGCCGGATTCGCAGTGAAGATTCTCTGGTGGATCGCGCTCGCGGTTCTCGTCCTGTGGCTGCTGGGATTCTTCGCCCGCGGCACGTCCGCATCCGGCGGCAGGGGCCGTTGGTACAGGTGGTGAATGAGCACTCGTCTTCCCGGGCCTGGGTCAGGGCCCGGGAAGACGAGTGAGAGTCAGTCCCGCGGAAGCAGCGGTCCGAGCGGCCCGAGGTCCAGGTTGAGGTCCTCGGGCCGCAGTCCGTAGCGCTCGCGCAGTTCCGTCATGCGCTCGTCGAGCAGCATGAGCGTGAGCCCGATCCGCTCCTCCTGCTCCTCGCTCAGGTCCCCCACGTCGAACCGGCGCAGCGCCTGGCGCTCCATGAGCTGGCGCAGCAGCTCCACCACCGTCAGCACGAGTTTGACCAGGTCGCGCTCGACCGTGTCGGGCTCCAGATCCATGTGGTTGGAGCGCGGCCGGGGGTTCTCCGGGGCGGTCACAGCAACTCCTCGAACGGTGAGGGAACCTGAGCGTTCACCGAGCTGATGAGCGCGTTGAGGTCGATACGGACGAGATCGACGTCGGCGATGCGCAGCGTGATGTCCCCCGTGATCACGACGCCGCCGGCGAGCAGCCGGTCGAGCAGGTCCACGAGAGCGACCTCACGGCGTTCCACTACGGTCACGGATTCTTCCCGTCGTTCATGTGCCCTCCCCGGCGAACGAATAGGCCGCCCAGGGACCGGTGAGTTCGATGCGCATTCCGGGCACCTCCCCCTTCGTGCGGTCCACCAGTTCCACGAATTCCTCGGAATGCGCACGCGGAACGAGATAGGCGGCGTTCAGTACGTTCCGCCCGGTCGCCTTGGAAAGCGCGGGATTCTGCGGGGGATGCATCCGGGAATCCTCCGCAAATGCGGAGAGCTCCTCGTGCAGCCGGGTCGAAAAAGCCTCGGCCTTCTGCCACATTTCCTCGTGGGACCTGGTCTGCGTACGCCGTTGCCGCAGGTAGTCCCGGCCCGACGCCGGCTTCTGCGGGGGCCGGGCGCTCTCCTGCGGTTCGGACTCGGCGTAGACCTTGACGCCCCACTCCACCCGGCCTTCCAGCCGGTCCAGGGTGCGCCGGAAGTCCTCCTCGCGCGCCTCCATCATCATCCGCACGCCGCTGTCGTCATGGAAGACGGTGCCGAGCCGCAGCGGCAGCGGGGTGGTGACGGTGGTGAGCGCGTCGATGACGCCCTGGTGGGCCCGGGCGGTCTCGGTGAGCCAGTCCAGGTCCTCCAGATGGCGCCGGAGCGGCTCCTCGGCGAAGTCCCGCTCCGGCACGTGGCTCACCACGGCCACCAGGCCGTGGTGAGTCAGTGCTCTGGGCGGATCACCCGCGACCCCGGTCAGCTGGGCCTGGAGGGGTGTGCCGAAGGGGCGGCAGACGGCGTAGACGTACCGCAGTCCGGTCACGGTGCCTCCTTCTTCTCCGCGCGGCCGGGCTCCAGTTCCTCCAGCCGGGCCAGCCTCTCGCGCAACTCGGCGTTCTCCCGGGTCAGTTCGTCACGGCGGGCCCGTGAGCTCAGGGCCGGGTCGGTCTCCCACCAGTCGATGCCCATCTCCTTCGCCTTGTCGACCGAGGCGACGATCAGACGCAGCTTGATCGTGAGGAGTTCGATGTCGAGCAGGTTGATCCGGATGTCGCCCGCTATGACGATGCCCTTGTCCAGGACCCGTTCAAGGATGTCGGCGAGGTTGGCGCCGCTTCCCTGACCGTAGGGCTCGGGCATCCTGCTGGGCGTCGTCATCGCCGGCTCCCCGCCTCGACTTCCTCGTCCTCGTCCTCGTAATCGTCGTCCTCGTACTCCCCTTCGGGCTCCTCCTCGCCCTCGGGCTCCTCCTCGTCCTCCTCGTCGTACTCGGCCTCGGAGTCGTCCTCGTACTCGCCTTCGGGCTCTTCCTCCTCGCCCTCCTCCTCGTCCTCCTCGTCGTACTCGTCCTCGGCGTCCTCGCCCTCGGGGCGCTCCTCCTCGGAGCCCTCCTCGGACTCCTCCTCGGCGAGCGCGTCCTCATGGCTGCGGACGACCTCGCCGTCGCGGATCTCGCCGCGCCAGCCGTCCTCCGCCTCGCCCTTGATCGTGATGAAGCGGACGAAGTTCTTGAGGTCGAGCCGGGCCCGGCGGCCCTGGGCGCGCCAGATGTTGCCGGTCTTCTCGAAGAAGCCGGAGGGGTAGTACTCGATGACGAGCAGGACACGGGTGAGGCTGTCGGTGAGCCGGTGGAAGGAGACGACGCCCTTCGTGGTGCCCTTGGCCCCCTCGGAGGTCCAGGCGATGCGGTCGTCGGGGAGCTGCTCGGTCGTCTTCGCCTTCCAGCTGCGACTGGACCACCAGATCTTCGCCTGCCAGTCGGAGTGGGTGTCGTCGTCGCGGCTCGCGCTCTTGACGCCCTTCGCGAAGGTGCTGAAGTCCTGGTACTTCGTCCACTGGTCGTACGCGGTGCGCAACGGCACGCCCACGTCGATGTGTTCGATGATGACCGTGGGCTTGTTGCCCGAACGGCCCTTGCCCTTCTTGCCCTTGCCGCCGCCGCCCAGGTTCTTGACGGCACCGGTGACCTTGTCCTTGAGGTGCGAGCCGCCCATCTCCAGTGCGGAGCGCAGCGGCCCCTTGCCCTCGGCTATCTTGCGACCGCCGTCGAGGGCGAGTTTGGCGAAGCCGGGGCTGTTGCCCTCGGCGATGTCGTTCAGCTTGCCGGTGGTCTCGCCGAGCTTGCGGCCGACGCCGGTCAGCATGCGGGTGGCCTGCGCGGCGAGGTACTCCTGCAGTTCGGCCTTGAGCCGGTCTGCGGCCTCGCTGTGGGCCAGGTCGGTGAGCGGGTTCTTCGTTGCTCCATTGGCGGCGGACTTCGCCGAGCCGAGTGTGTCGCTCATCCCTCACCGCCTCCCTTCGGCAGACGGGACCGGGCGCTGCCGCCCCTGCTCCCGGAGGCCGTCTTCTTGGCGGCCGTGGTCTTCTTGGCCGCCGTCTTCTTCGCGGGGGCCTTCCTCGCGGCGGCCTTCTTGGCGGGGGCCTTCTTCGCCGTATTCTTGGCCGTCTTCTTCGCGGACGGCCTCTTGGCCGGGGCCTTCTTCGCCGCCGGCTCCGACTCCTCGTCCTCCTGCGGCTCGTTGTCGTCGGACTCCTCGGACTCCTCGGACTCCTCGTCCCGGGGCTCGTCGGCCTCGTCGGACCCGTCGTCCTCGGGCTCCTCGTCCTCGTACTCGTCGTCCGCCTCGTCGTCCTCACGGCCGCCGGGCACCGCGCCCGTCAGCTGGTCACGCATCTGGGCGGTCCGGCCGTGCAGCCGGTCGGACAGGGCGTCGAGCTGCCGCTCGACCATGGCGCCGGAGGCCGCCTTGCCCACGCCGCGCAGGTCCTCGCGCAACTGGTCCCCGATCTCCTTGAACTGCGGGTTGTTCCGCAGCTGCTGCTGGAGAAGCTCGGCGACCATGCGCGGACTCAGGTTCAGCTTCTTCCCGGCGACCAGGCCACCGACGGCGACCGCCATCTTCAGCTTCTTGGTGCGTCCGAGGAGATATCCGGCCCCCACCGCGAGGCCCAGTCCCATTCGGTTCATTGTGTAGTCCCGTTGCCTGTTCCCGCGCTCCCGCGCGAAGCGGTCTCCAGCCGGTCGAGGAGTTCGTCCTCCAAGCGGTCGAACTCCTCCTCCGTGATCTCCCCGGCCTCCAGCTGCTCCTCGAGGCGGGCCAGTTCGGCCCGGATCGTCGCGGGGTCGTAGTAGATCCGCTCGGCCTCCTGGAGTACCTGTCTGATGGCCCAGGCGCTGCCGCGTGCCGGTGCGAGCGGCAGCAGCAGCACCTCCGAGATCAGGCCCACGTCGTCACCCCGCTCCGGTGTCCGTGCCACTCACCGCGGTGCCCGCGGGCTCGGCCGGGCCGGGCTCGACGAAGCTGTACGGCGGCAGCGGGCCGTTGACCCGCACCTCCAGGTGCGGCATGTCCTTGCGGAGCTGCTCGACCGCGGCCAGGAACGAATCGGCCGACTCCCGGTCGACCAGGAACGACACGTTCGCCAGCCAGCCCGTCGACTCGGGGCCCACGCTCACGTCGTCGACGGCCGGCTCCAAGGCCCGACGCACCGCGGCGCCGTCGTCGGCCTCCTTGGCCTTGACCGCGGCCGCGACCAGCTCGCCGAGCCGGATCTTGTCGTCGTAACTGCCGCCGCCCGCCTGCCGGTTGGCCTCCGCGAGCCCGCGGATGTCGGGGCTCTCGGCCATCACCTGGTGCAGGACGGCCTCTTCGACGTGATTGGCCTTGACGTTGTACTCGACCCGGTTGTCCAGGGCCTGCAGCCGCTCCTTGTAGTGCTCGGCGCGCTCGGCGAGCACCCCCGTGATGGAGTTGTCGTCCGGGGCGACGCTGCCGAACCGCATGGGCAGCACGCAGCCTGCCGCGCCGGCCTCGCTGAGCACGTTCTGGTGGGCGAGCAGGTCCTTGCGCTTGGGCCGCAGCCCCTCGGGCGCCTCGCTGACGACGGCCGCCAGGTCGCCCTCCCGCAGAATGCGCACCTCGCGGGGCGGGTCGCCGACGCCGCCCATGCCCTCGGGCAGGGCGGGGTGCGAACTCGCCGCGATGCCGTAGACGTAGGTGCTCACTCCTGCTCCTCCTTACGGCGGGACGTGCTCTTGCGGGCTCGCGGACGCGACTCGGTCTCGCCCTCGCTCCGAGCCTGCTTGAAGGCGTCGGAAATGGTTTCGGCGGCGCCGGACAGCGCCCCCTTGGACTTGCCGCGGGCGCCGGACTCGGTCATCTCCCCGACCAGGTCGGGCAGGCCCGGGTCCTTGCGCGGCCCGGCCTCCAGGTCGAGCCGGTTGCACGCTTCGGCGAAGCGCAGATAGGTGTCGACGCTGGCGACGACGACGCGAACGTCGATCTTGAGGATCTCGATGCCGACCAGGGACACTCGCACGAACGCGTCGATCACGAGCCCCCTGTCCAGAACCAGTTCGAGCACGTCGTAGAGACCGCTGCTGCCGCCTCCGCCGCCGGACTGCTGTGCCGGTACGACAGTCATGCCGGGTGTTCCTCCTCGTGTGTGGGTGCTGGTTCGGTGGGGCGGCCTAGCGGCCGCCGGACCTGCGCGCGTCGGACCGACCGCGTTCGTAGCGGCGGACGCGCCGATAGCCCGTGAGCTGCCCCTCTGTGTCGAGCTCCACCTGGTAGCTCGCCATCAGGCTCATCGTGTCGGGCACGCGCTCGAGTTCGAGGACCTCGACCTCCAGCGCCCAGCCCTCCTCCGTCTGCTCGAAGGACGACACGGACTCGGCTTCCATGCCGGTGAGCTCCGCGAGCTGGCCGCGCGCCTGGCGCAGCACCTCCATCGGGCTCGGCCGGCTCTTCGCCGACTGGTTGTCGTTCGCCTTGCTCGTGTTCGGGGAGTCCCGGGAGTCCCGGGACTCCTGTGAATCCTGTGACTCTTGCGTGTTTTTTGTGTTCGACATGGCCACCTCCCCCTCCGTGTGGCCGCAAGCGTGTTCGCCAAACCTCTACAGGCGCATGCATCTGCCACCCGTCCGGCCGGAGGCGGGGAACCTCAGCCGCGCAGGGCATTCAGCCTCCGCCGGGCCGGTCCCAGCGCCCGGCCCCGGCTCAGCAGGCCTGACCAGGGGTTGGTGCGGGCCTGCTCCACGGCGTCGGCGATGGTATAGCGGCGGGCGTGCAGCTCCGGATCGTCCAGCTGGTCCCAGGTGACGGGGGTGGCCACCGGCGCGCCCGGGCGGGGCCGGACCGTGTAGGGCGCGACGGCGGTCTGGGCGTAGGCGTTGCGCTGGATGTCGAGGTAGAGCCGCTCGCCGCGCTCCTTCTTGCGGGCGGCGGTGGTGAGCCGGTCGGGGTGGGCGTCGGCGAGGGTGTCGGCGACGTCCCGGGCGAAGGCCCGCACCTCGTCGAAGTCGTGCCGGCCGTTCAGCGGCACGATCACGTGCAGCCCGCGTGAGCCGGTGGTCATCAGCGCCGAGGGCAGGTCGAGCTCGTCGAGGAGCTCCCCGAGCAGCCGGGCGGCCTCGCGCACGGGCTCGAAGTCGTCCCCCGAGGGGTCGAGGTCGAAGACCAGCCGGTCGGGGTGGTCGACGCTGTCGGCGCGGGACAGCCAGCGGTGCAGGGTGATGCTCGCCTGGTCGGCCAGGTAGACGAGGGTGGCCGTGTCGTCGCAGACGGCGTGGCGGACGGTGCCGCCCTCCTTGGCCACCTCGACCCGGGGAATCCACTCCGGGTAGTGGTCCGGGGTGTTCTTCTGCATGAACGTCGGGCCGTCGATGCCGTCCGGGTGCCGTTCCAGCATCAGCGGGCGGCCGCGCAGGTGCGGCAGCATGAAGGGCGCGACGGCCCGCTGGTAGTCGACCAGGTCGCCCTTGGTGTACTCCTTGGCGTCGCCGCCGCCGGGGAAGAGCACCTTGTCCGGCCGGTGCACCTCCACCGTGCGGCGGCCCGCCCGCACCCTGCGCGTGCCGTCGGCGCCGCTCACCGCACGACCGCCTCCTCCACCAGCAGCCGTCCGGCCGCCGCGATGGACTCCGCGTCGATGCCCGAGGCGCGCAGCTGCTCCTCCGGGGAGGCCGAGCCCGGCATCGTCCGTACGCCGAGCCGCACCAGGCGCGGTACGGGGCGCCCGTCGGTGAAGGCGTCGAGGATCGCGTCGCCGATGCCGCCCTCGGGGTGGTGGTCCTCCACGGTCACCAGGCAGCCGGTCTCCTCGGCGGCCCGGCGCAGCGTGGCCCGGTCGACGGGCTTGACGGAGTACAGGTCGATCACCCGCACCGCGATGCCCTCCTGCTCCAAGGCCTCGGCGGCGGCCAGCGCCTCGTGAACGGTGACGCCCGCCGCGACGAGGGTCAGCCGGTCCTCGCCGGAGGAGCGCAGCACCTTGCTGCCGCCGACCGGGAACTCCTCGTCGGGGGCGTAGATCACCGGGCTCTCGCCGCGCGAGGTGCGCAGGTAGCGGACACCCTCCAGGCCGGCCATCGTGCCGACGAGCCGTGCGGTCTGGTTGGCGTCGCACGGGTACAGCACGGTCGAGCCGTGTACCGCCCGCATCATCGCCAGGTCCTCCAGGCCCATCTGGCTGGGTCCGTCCTGGCCGATGGCGACGCCCGCGTGCGAGCCGACGAGGTTGATGCCGGAGCCGCTGATCGACGCCATCCTGATGAAGTCGTACGCACGGGTCAGGAAGGCCGCGAAGGTGGCGGCGTACGGCACCCAGCCGCGAGCCGCCAGCCCGACCGCCGAGGCCACGAGCTGCTGCTCGGCGATGTAGCACTCGAAGTAGCGGTCGGGGTGCTCCTTGGCGAAGAACTCGGCGCGGGTGGAGTCGCCGACCTCGCCGTCCAGGGCGACGATGTCGCCGCGGCCGGTGCCGAGGGCGGCGAGCGCCTCGCCGAAGGCGTTGCGGGTGGCGATCTCCTCGCCCTTGTCCCACCTCGGGAGGTCGATGTCCCCGGTGTGCACGGAGTGCAGCATGCGGGCGGCCGGCGGCTCCTGTACCCGGACGCGGATGTCGCGCGGGCCGCCGAGTTCGGTGATCGCCTCCTCGGCCTCCTTGAGCGGCTTGCCGTGCAGGCCCTCGCGGTCCTGGACGCCCTCGACGCCCTTGCCCTTGAGGGTGCGGGCGAGGATCGCGGTGGGCTGGCCCTTGGTAGAGGCGGCCTCTCCGTAGGCGCGGTCGATCGCGTCGACGTCGTGGCCGTCGACCTCGATGGTGTGCCAGTCGAAGGCCTGGAAGCGGCGGGCGTAGGCGTCAAGGTCGTGGCCGTGCCGGGTGGGGCCGCGCTGGCCGAGCCGGTTGACGTCGACGATCACGGTGAGGTTGTCCAGGTGCTCGTACCCGGCGTGCTCGGCGGCCTCCCACACGGACCCCTCGGCCAGCTCGCTGTCCCCGCACAGCACCCAGGTGCGGTAGCCGGTGCGGTCGAGCCGCTTGCCGGCCAGCGCGATGCCGACCCCGACGGGCAGGCCCTGCCCGAGCGAGCCGGTGGCGGTCTCGACCCACGGCAGGCGCTGCGGGGTGGGGTGCCCTTCGAGGCGGCTGCCCAGCTTGCGGAAGGTGAGCAGCTCTTCGTCGTCGATGGCGCCGGCCGCCTTGTACGCGGAGTACAGCAGCGGGGAGGCATGGCCCTTGGAGAGGACGAAGCGGTCGTTGCCGGGGTGGGCGGGGCGGTCGAAGTCGTAGCGGAGGTGGTGCGCCAGCAGGACGGCCATCAGGTCGGCCGCGGACATCGAGGACGTCGGGTGCCCGGAACCCGCCGCGGCGGCGGCGCGGACACTGTCCACCCGCAGCTGCTGTCCGAGGTCGGTGAGTTCACCGGTGTTCATGAGTCTCCTTTCGTGGAGTCGTCCGGGTCGTCCGGGACGTCGGTTCGCTTGACGGGGCCCGGGGCGGGATGGGGAGCAGGGGGCGGCTGACCGGGCGGGGTTCCGGGGGCGGGTTGCTTCTCCGGGGACTGCGGCTGATTCCTCGCGGGCTCACCGCCGGGCTGATTCCTGGCAGGCTCACCGCCGGGCTGATTCCTGGCAGGCTCACCACCCGGCTGATTCCTGGCAGGCTCACCACCCGGCTGGTTCTTCGCAGGCTCGTCGGCAGCCCGCACAGCCGCCGCAGCCCCGGCAGCCCCCGCAGCCGGACGGCCCTTCGCCGTCTCCGACTCTGACCGCAGCTGCCCGCGCCCCGAGCCGGAACCCGCGGCCGGACGGCCCTTCGCCGTCTCGGGCTCGGACCGCGGCTCCGCGGCCCCGGATCCGGGCCGTACCTGCGTCGCCCCGGATCCGGGCTGCCCCTTCGCGGGCTCATCGGGGGGCCGGTACCGGTCCGGTCCGGCGCCGGTGCCCCCGTCGTCCGTGTCGGCCGCGAGCGCCGCCCCCGGCCCGGACCGGGCGCCCGCCTCCTGCCGTTTCCCGGGCCCGCCCGGCACCCGGGCCACCTCGGGCGACGAGGTGTCCAGCGGCACCGACCAGGACCGTACGAGCCCCAACTGCACGGCCTGACGCGGCAGTACGGCGTCCAGCAGCCAGTCGGCTGCGACCCGCACGCGGTTCCCGGGCATCGCGGCGAGGTGGTAGCCCCGCGTCACCGCGCCCGCCGGTACGCCGGACAGGATCACGCCGAGCGGGTTGGCTGCGGCCTTCGCCCCGCCCAGATCGACGACGAAACCCAGGTCACGATGGCGGTAGGGCTTGCGCGACCCTCCGAGACCGAGCGACGCGGCGACGTTCTCCGCCGCGATCTTGCCGTGCCGCCAGGCGTGCTGCGCGGTCATCGGCGTACAGCTCCCCGGGTTCTCCAGATCCGGTACCGCGGCCACGTCACCGCACGCGAACAACTCCGGCCGCCCGGGCACCTGCAAGTGCGGGTCGACCAGCAGCCGCCCCTTCTCCATGGGCAGCCCCAGGGACTCGACCAGCGGGTCGGGCCGTACACCCACGCACCACACCAGCGTCCTGGTCGCGACGAACTCGCCGTCGGTCAGCACGACCCCGTCGTGCGTGGCCTCCTTGACGGACGTCCCCATCCGCACGTCCACGCCCCGCTGCCGCAGCACCCGGTCGGCGGTGGCGGAGAGCCTCTCGTCCATCTCGGGCAGCACCCGCGGCGCCACGTCCAGCAGCATCCAGCGCGGCCGCATGCCCTGCCGCAGCGGATGCTTGCGCACCTGCGCGTCGGTGAACATCTGCCCGTGCGCGGCGACCTCGGTGCCGGTGTACCCCGCGCCGACCACGACGAAGGTGCACCGCGCGGCGCACGTCCCGGGATCGTCGGAGGAAGCCGCGAGCTCCACCTGCCGGGTCACGTGGTCGCGCAGGTACAGCGCCTCGGGCAGCCCCCGGAAGCCGTGGGCGTGCTCTGCGACCCCGGGGATGGGCAGCAGCTTGTTGACACTGCCCGCGGCGAGCACCAGCCGGTCGTAGGCGAGGGTGCCGCCCTCCCCCTCGGGGCCGGTGTAGTGCAGCATCCGCTCGTCGAGGTCGATGCGGTCGGCCTCGCCCAGCACCAGCCGCACGTCCGGCAGCGAGTCCGAGAGGGAGACCGTGACCCGGCGCGGCTCCAGGACACCGGCGGCGACCTGGGGCAGCAGGGGCAGGTACAGGAAATAGTCGGTCGGGTTGAGCAGGGTGATGTGGGCCCGGCCCCGGGTGAGCCGGGACAGGGTGCGGGCCGTGCGGTACCCGGCGAAGCCGGCACCGACGATCAGGATGCGGGGTCGACTCACGGTCGCTCGCCTCCGGCGCTGTCGCGTAGCTCGGGAGCCTTCCGCGTCCCCCTGGCCAGGGCACCCAAACGTCGGCAAGGCGCCTGCTCACCCGCACGCCGCCGGTTTCCGGCCCCTCGCTCGGGTACCCGGTGCGGGATATGGACCGCCGACGTCGCGGAGGCACTCCCCCATGCCCGAGTACGGATACTTTCTCTCGTGCGAGCAGTACGGACCCGCCGAGCTGATCGAACAGGCGCGGATGGCCGAGCAGGCCGGATTCCAGGCCCTGTGGATCTCCGATCACTACCACCCCTGGAACGACGAGCAGGGCCAGAGCCCGTTCGTGTGGTCGGTGATCGGCGCGCTGTCCGAGGCGGTGTCCCTGCCGATCGAGACGGCGGTGACCTGCCCGACCGTGCGCATGCACCCGGCGGTGGTGGCGCACGCCGCGGCGACCAGCGCGGTGATGACGAACAACCGCTTCCGGCTCGGCGTCGGCTCCGGTGAGGCGCTCAACGAGCACATCCTGGGCGACCACTGGCCCCCGGCGCACGTCCGGCTGGACATGCTGGAGGAGGCCATCCAGGTGATGCGCCGGCTGTTCAGCGGCGAGGAGGTCAATCACCACGGGCCGCACTACACGGTCGAGAACGCCCGTCTGTACACCGTTCCGGACGAGCCGATCCCGATCGACGTCTCCGGCTTCGGCCCCGCCGCGACCCAGCTCGCCGCCCGCGTCGGCGACGGCTACATCTCGGTCATGCCGGACGAGGCGATGGTGGAGCAGTACCGCAAGGGCGGAGGCGGCGGAAAACTGGTCAGCGGTGGCACCAAGGTCTGCTACGACACGGACAAGGACGAGGCCGTCCGGACCGTCCACCGGCTCTGGGCGAACGAGCAGCTGCCGGGCGAACTGGGCCAGGTGCTGCCCTCCCCCAAGCACTTCGAGCAGGCGCAGCAGCTCGTCACCGAGGACATGGTGCGGGAGAACCGGGTGTGCGGCGACGACGTGGACGAACACGTGGCGGAGCTGAAGCAGTTCGCCGACGCGGGTTACGACCGGGTCTACGTGAACCAGATCGGCCCGGACCTGCGCGGCTTCTTCGACTTCTACCGCACGAAGGTGCTGCCGCAGCTCCAGCGGGCCGTCTGACCCGCACCCCGGGAAATCCGGGGAC
>NZ_JBEOXI010000212.1:0-14308 GCF_040296465.1 Streptomyces sp. NPDC002130 | reverse complement strand
GTTCCCGGGCCGTCACCTACAGCGACCAGGCGGGCCCGGACCCCGTGGCCGTGTGGCGGGACGACGTCGAACCCAACCTCAAGCAGGCGGACGGCTACGACCGGATCGGGGCGATCCGCGCGACGACGTACCAGGGCCGCAAGGCCGCCGACATGGAGTGGACGGCGGACGTCGACGGCACCCGGGTGCACACCTACGGCCGGGGCTTCCTGCTCGGTGGGGGCCGGAGCTTCTCGCTGCGCTGGACCACACCGGACGCCGACTGGGACAAGGCCGCGAACCAGGAGGCATTGCGCACCTTCTTCAAGACCTTCCGGCCGGAGTCAGTCTGACCGGCGCGGGGCGCGCAGGGCGGTGAGGGGGCCGCGATGCAGCGGAGTGGTGTGCCAGTGCGCGGTGAGCGTCCCCTCCGCGAGGGAGCAGGTCAGCGCCAGACGGTGCGGGGTCTCCAGGAACACCACGTCGACGGCCAGCGTGCCGCCGTCGGTCCAGCCGCCGCTCACCGCGGTCGGGACGGGTTCCTCGGCTACCGTCCAGCCCTCCCGCGCGATCCGCAGGTCGAGCCGGTCCGGGCGGTCCCCCGCTCCGGTGAGGGTGAGCGTCCAGCCGTCGGCGTCCCGGATGAGCCCGGCCGAGCGGACCGGTCCGGCCGCTTCGGAGTTCGTGAACGCGGCGCCCGCCCAGTCCCGCTCCCGGTCGAGGGGTCCGGGACGGCCCGGGACGGGCGGCAGCGCGAGTCGGCCGAGGCGCACCCGCAGCTCCCCGTCGGCGGCCTCGCGGCCGGTCAGCGGCTCGGGGCCGAAGGCGGGCAGCAGATGCTTCCAGACCAGGTTCAGGTACTCCTGCATCCGCTCGGTCGCCGAGGTCGCCGCGATCACCACGTCGTGCTCCGGCAGCACCAGGCAGAACTGGCCGAACGCGCCGTCACCCCGGTAGCCGTGCCGGGACGTCCAGAACTGGTAGCCGTAGCCCTGGTCCCAGTCCTGCCGGTCCAGGTCTCCCATCACGCCGGCGGTCGGTGTGCGGGGGTGCGAGGCCCGGGCCGCCCATCCCTCGGGCAGCAGCCGCTCGCCCTTCCAGAGCCCGTCGCTCAGGTACAGCTGTCCGAGTCGGGCGACCGCGTCGGTGGTGGCGTGCAGGCCGCTGAAGCCGAGCTCGCGGCCGGTGCGGTCCCACAGCCAGGCCACCTCGCCGATGCCCAGCGGATCGAGCAGCCGCGGCCGCAGGTACGCGGTGAGCGGCTGCCCGGTCACCCGCTGGACGATCGCGGCGAGCGTGTAGGTGGCGGGCTGGTTGTAGGCGAAGACGGTGCCCGGCTCGGCGTCCGGGGGCAGCAGCAGGAACTGCCGGACGGGCTCGGAGACGTCCCGCCCGAAGACCTCGTCGACGGTGTCCCGCCGGTGGCCGCTCGCCATGGACGCCACGTGCCGTACGAGCATGGCCCGGCTGCGCGGGTCGGTGATGTCGGCCTCGAACTCCGGGAAGTACGAGGTCACGGGTGCGTCGAAGTCGAGCAGCCCCTCGGCCTCGGCCAGGGCTGCGGCGGTTGCGGTGAAGCTCTTGCTGAGCGAGTACAGCAGGTGGCGGCGTTCGGCGGTGTACGGCGCCCACCAGCCGGCGGCGACCAGTTGCCCGTGCCGCATGATCATCAGGCTGTGCGGCTCGATGCCGGGCGCCGCTTCGAGTGCGTCGAGGAAGGCGTGCACCCCGTAGGCGTCGACGCCTTGTGCGGCGGGACCGGAGGAGGGCAGGGCGGAGGCGCTCATGCGTGCATCCTGCACCCGCCGGCGACCTTGATCGAGCCGTTTTCAAGTCCTGTGTCAGGGGACTCGCCGGTTATGGTGCAAATCGGATACACGATGATGACCGAGCAGGCCGGCCCCCGAGAGCTCGTCGACCACGTGGTGCGGGCCGAGGAGGCGGGCTTCGACTTCTCGGTGACCTCCGACCACTACTTCCCGTGGCTGCGCTCGCAGGGCCATTCGCCCTACGCGTGGGCCGTGCTCGGTGCGGCGGCCCAGGCCACGTCACGTATCCCGCTGATGACGTATGTGACGTGTCCGACGTTCCGCTACCACCCGGCGGTGGTGGCGCAGAAGGCCGCGACGCTGCAGTTGCTGTCCGAGGGCCGGTTCCGGCTGGGACTGGGATCGGGCGAGAACCTCAACGAGCACGTGGTGGGCGGCGGCTGGCCGTCCGTCGACGTGCGGCACGAGATGTTCGAGGAGGCCGTGGAGATCATCCGGGCCCTCTTCGAGGGCGGCCACGTCAACCATCGCGGCACGCACTTCGACGTGGAGTCGGCCCGGCTGTGGGACCTGCCGGACGAGGCGCCGCCCATCGGCATCGCCGTCTCCGGGGAGCGGTCCTGCGAACTCGCGGGCCGGCTCGGCGACCTGGTGATCGCCACCGAGCCCAAGGCCGGGCTGCTGGAGTCGTTCGACCGGCACGGCGGCCAGGGCAAGCCCCGCGTCGGCCAGCTGCCGGTCTGCTACGACCCCGACCGGGACACGGCCGTCAAGCGGGCGCACTCCCAGTTCCGCTGGTTCGGCAGCGGCTGGAAGGTCAACTCGGAGCTGCCGCACCCGGATTCCTTCGAGGCGGCGACCCAGTTCGTCACCCAGGACGACGTCGCCGACGCCATCCCGTGCGGTGACGACCCGGACGCGTTCGTCGAGGCCGTCCGCCCGTACGCCGAGGCCGGATTCACCGAGGTCGCCCTGGTGCAGATCGGCGGTGAGTCGCAGCCGGCGTATCTGGACTGGTCGGAGAAGACCCTGCTGCCCGCGCTGCGGGACGCGTTCGGCTGAACCCCTCGGCCAGCGCCTGCACAATCTGCTCGACCAGTTGAGCCCTCCGCCCCGGGGGGCTCTTCTTCACGAGCGCGCTGATCCGCTGGGCCTCCTCGGTCGTGGGCAGGAACCCCGCCAGGAGCAGGGGCAGCAGCAGCCGCCGGACGAGCACTTCGCCGTCCGAGCTGACCTGCGGCCTGCGCACCACCGAGACGTTGACCCGGATCGCGTGCTCGTTGCCGGGCGGGACACCCGGCCGGTCCGTCTCGATCGCGGCGTAACGGTATCCGTGTGCCCGGTCGCAGGCCGGGCAGCCGACCGGGCCGCGGGTGAGCCGGTCGCCGCAGTCGGGGCACCGGAGCCGGTCGAGAGCGGCGTCCACCAGCCGCCAGTCGTGCCGGTCGGGTTCGGCGGCGACCATCTCGGCCAGGGTCCGCTCCTGGGTGCCGCCCGGTGTGGTGTCCCACTGCCGCAGGAAGGCGGCCCACTCCTCCTCGACGATGCCGTCCACCAGGTCCCGGCAGATGCCACAGTCGGGGGCACCGCCGTACGCGTACCCGCCGCACTCCGCACAGCGGCGCAGCGCCTCGCTCTCCCCTGCTCGCACCATGCCCGGCATCCTCGCGCACCCGCGACCGGGGGCGACAACGGTTTCCGGGCGGGTGGTGCGGGCGGTGAACGGCGAGGTCAGCGGGTGCCGCTAGGCTTCCGTGCGCACCTCGTGCCATCCGATCTGCCCCGCCTCAGGAGAGTCGTCCGTGACCGTAGCCATGACCCCGCCCGAGACGTCCCCCGCCGCCCCGGCGCCCGTGTCCGACCTGGTCGCGCGGGACGCGCGGGAGTTCGGGGCGTACGCCCGGACCGGAGGGTGGGCCTTCGGGCTGAAGGTGGCGCGCAGTGTGCGGCCCGGCGGGCAGGGCGCGGACGAGACGCCCAAGGTGTCCGCGAAGGAGTTCGCGGAGCTCGCCGGCTGCTCCCCGGAGCGGGTCATGCGCTACTACAAGGCGTGGGACCGGGCGGCCGATGACGGAATGGTCCCGCAGTTCGAGGCGCTGACGCCCGGTCAGGAGGTGGAGCTGCCGGACGCCGACGTGTGGCTGAGCTACTACGTCTCCCGCAACAGCGCCACGTCCGAGCGCGGCACCGCCATCTCCGAGGCCGCCGAGGCGGAGGGCATCCGGCCCACGAAGGCGCTGGAGGTCGCGGAGAACCCCACGGCCCTGCGGGCCGCGATCCTCGCCGACCCGTCCACCGCCCGGGCGGCCCGCCAGGCCCTGCTGGACCGGGTCCGTGAGGACCCGGACCTCCAGTCGGAGCTGGCTCGCGACGTCGTGCGCACCGACGAGCTGAAGAAGGCCGTCGCCGGTGAGAGCAGAGCGGCCGACCGGATCGGCTACGTGCGCCAGATCGCCGAGTCGGGGCAGATCAAGACGCCCGCCGGCCAGACCGTCGACGCGCCCTCCGACCTGCGTCAGGAGGCCGAGCGGCACCTGTCGCTCATCGACGAGCTGGACGAGGGCGAGGACGCCGGCGAGTGGGCAGCCGAGGCCTACGACACCATGAAGTCCCTCGTGGTCGAGGCCGTGGAAGCGGACCCCGGGCTGCGGGTGCAGGAGCGGCGCACGAAGTTCTACAGCAGCCTGCAGAAGGCGACGAAGGTGTTCGAGGAGCTGACCTTCGACGACGCCGGAGAGTTCTACGAGGACGACATGGTGCAGCGCCTGGAGGAACTCCAGCGGGCGGTCGCCGTCTGCATCGAGTCGCTGCGCGGTGCCCGTGGGAATCACCCGGTCGGCTGAGCATTTCGACGGAATCGGGGGTACTAGAGGGCTCTACGTCGGTTCTTCCCGGAGGCCCCCTCGTGAACTCGTTCGTCCACAAGACCCTGGTGGTGCAGCTCCAGGCGGGTGACACGGAACGTTTCTCCGTGCTCGCCCACCTGAGCTACGACGCCGCGGACCCGTTCGCCGTCACCGTGGTCTTCAGCCACGACGGCCGTGTCCTCGCCCGGTGGCAACTGGACCGGGAGATGCTCGGTGACGCGCTGCGCCGTCCGGTCGGGGTGGGCGACGTGCGGATGTGCCCGCAGTCGCGGGGGATGTGGCAGGAACTGCGCATGGAGTTCCTCGGCGATGCCCGCCCCGACGGCGGCCGGCACCACGCGGTGGTGTTCGGGTGGGCGCCGGGGTTCGCGGCGTTCCTGCGCGAGACCCACGAGGTGGTCCCCCCGGGCCGCGAGGAGGTCCACGTCGACGACTTCCTTGAAGGAGTCCTCGCCGGGGGCTGAAGCGCGGCCGGTATGAGTAGGCGTACTCATGCCGAGGGCCCGCCCCCGCCACGACGATGGGCTCCCCCGAAGAGGAGCCCGCCATGCCCGCTGTGTCCGACGTACGCCCGGGTCGCCGGCCGTCGCTGCCCGCCGCCCTCGTGTGGGGCGTGCTCGTGGTGCTGGTCCTGTCCGGATGGCACCCGCCCGACCGCATGACCTGGTTCCTGGAGGTCGTCTGGGTCGTCGTGGGCCTGCCGCTGCTGGTACTGACCCGGCGGCGCTTCCCGCTCACCGGCCTGCTGTGCTGCCTGCTGGCCGCCCACGCCGTGGTGCTGATGGTGGGCGGCCACTACACGTACGCCGAGGTGCCGCTCGGCGACCGGGTCCGGGACACCTTCGGCCTGGACCGCAATCCCTACGACCGGTTCGGCCACCTGATGCAGGGCTTCGTCCCGGCCGTACTGGTGCGCGAGCTGCTGGTGCGCACCTCGCCGCTGCGCGGCAGCCGCTGGCTCGCGCCGCTGACCGTGTGTGCGTGCCTGGCCTTCAGCGCCGTCTTCGAGATGCTCGAGTGGGCCGCCGCGGTGGCCGGCGGGCACGCGGCGGACGCCTTCCTGGCCACCCAGGGCGATGTCTGGGACACCCAGTGGGACATGTTCTGCGCGCTGATCGGGGCGAGCGCGTCGCTGCTGCTGCTCAGCCGGGTGCACGACCGGCAACTGGCCACGGTGCCGTCACCGCGAGGTGTGGCGGCGACGGGTCCACAGCGGCAGGACGAACCAGCACAGCAGGTACCAGCCGACCACGCCCGCGACGAGGTAGGGCACGAAGCCGTCGTGCGTCGCCACGCGAAGGATCAGCAGCAGTGACGCTGTCGTCGTGGCGAGCAGCAGCACGAGGCCGAGCAGGGTGAGCCGGGAGGCCAGCTGCACCGCCTGGGGTTTGACACGCCGCCCGGAGACGAGGCGGTGCAGGGACACCGGGCCTATGAGCGCCCCGGTCGCGCAGGCGCCCAGGACGACCGTCACGAGGTAGATCGTCTGGTCGGTGTCGGAGAGTCTTGCGTACTTCTCGGTGAACACCACGGTGAGCAGAAAGCCGAACAGGATCTGGACGCCCATCTGCGCCACGCGGACCTCCTGGATGAGCTCCTGCCACATCCGGTCCGCTCTCTCCTCCTCCGTCTCGTTGCGCCCCCGGCGCATGGCCCCGCCCTCAGCCGCGTCCGCCACTGTTCCCTCCCGGTGTGAGATCCGAGCCCTCCTCTTTCCCGGGTTCCCCGGAACGACTCCTCGTCCCGGGGACCGGCGGCGGTTTGAGCGATCAGGGGACGGTTACACGGACGGCGCGAATGACGCAGAACCCGAGGAGGTCGTGGACGCATGTCCGGTACGCAGCTCACCGTGACGCTCAGCGGCGGAGGCACCGACGACGCGCGAGCGGTCGTCCGGGCCCTGGAAGGCACGTTCGGAGCGCCGGACGAGCTCCCCGCCGACGGGAACGCGACGGTCCACACGGCGACCTTCGACGGGGAGAGCGGCGTGGGTTCCGCCGGTGGTGACGGAGAGGCCTCCGGGCGGCTGTCCGCGCCGGTGACCGTCACCGTGCAGGGCAGCCCGGAGGCCGTGCGGCGGGCGAGCGACACGCTCACCCGGGTCTTCACGGCACGCGATGACGGTGCCGCCTCCGGCGACCAGGAGCAGGAGAGGCAGCTCCTCCTGGAGCCGTGAAAGCCGGGCCGTGAAAGCCGGACCGTGAACCGGCCTCACCAGCGGGATTCGACCTGGTCCTTGATACGTCGGTCGTACAGGTCGCGGATCGCCGCCGTCGTCTCACCGGGCAGCTCCGGGAGGCGGGCGGCGGCCGCGTTGGCCCGGGCCTGCTCCGGCGAGCGCGCGCCGGGGATCACGGTCGTGACGCCGGGCTGCTCGACGATCCAGCGCAGGGCCAGCTGGGCCGGGGTGTATCCCTCGGGGGCGAGTGCCGCGAAGTCGGCGGCCGCCTCCACACCGGTGGCGTAGTCGACGCCGGAGAAGGTCTCGCCCTGGTCGAAGGCCTCGCCGTGGCGGTTGTAGGTGCGGTGGTCGTTCTCCGGGAAGACGGTGTCCCGGGTGTACTTGCCCGAGAGCAGGCCGGAGGCCAGCGGCACCCGGGCGATGATGCCGACGCCCGCCGCACGGGCGGCCGGGAGCACCTCGCGCAGGGGCTTCATGCGGAACGGGTTGAGGATGATCTGCACGCTCGCCACGTTCGGCCGGGCGATCGCGGTCAGCGCCTCCGCACAGGTCTCGACGCTGACGCCGTAGGCGGCGACCCGTTCCTCCTCCACCAGGGTGTCGAGGGCATCGAACACCTCGTCCGTGGAGTAGACGGGTGTCGGCGGGCAGTGCAGCTGTACCAGGTCGATCCGGTCCACGCCGAGGTTGCGCCGGCTGCGGTCGTTCCAGGCGCGGAAGTTGTCGAGGACGTAGTTCGCGGGGATCTGGTCGACCCGGCGGCCCATCTTCGTGGCGACCATGACGTGCAGGTCCGGGCGCCCGCCGAGGAACGTGGCGATGGTCTGCTCGCTGCGGCCGTCGCCGTACACGTCGGCGGTGTCGAAGAAGGTCACCCCGGCCTCGGCCGCCGCCTCCAGCACCGTGAGGGCTTGCTTGTCGTCGACGTCTCCCCAGTCGGCCCCCAGCTGCCAGGTGCCCAGACCGATGACGGAGGCGTGCTGACCCGACCTGTCGAATGTGCGCTCGTCCATGGGCGTCAGTGTGTCACCTGTCACGACACCGCGCGGAACGTGTTCATCCGGCCCGTCGAGCCCGCGTAATTCACTCACACGAGTGAATCGAGGCGGCAGGAACGCGTCACGTGTCAACCGGCCCCTAGCGTGACCCCACGTGACCACTGGTTCAACGAACAATCACCCGTCGGACGCCTCGTCCTGGACGCGCCGGCGTCTCCTCCTCACCGCCGCCGCGCTGGCCGTCGTACCCGGTCTGCCCGCGGATCCTGCGGCCGCCGCCGCGGAGCTGCCCGACTTCCCGGGGGACGTCGCGCTGTACCGCTCGGCGTACCGGAACTGGGTCGGTGAGATCACCGCCGACGGCCTGTGGGCCTGTGCGCCGGACAGCCCGGACCAGGTGGTCGCCGTCGTCAACTGGGCGTGGCGGCACGGGTGGCGGGTGCGCGCCCGGGGCGCCTCGCACGGCTGGTCGCCCCTGACGGTCACGGAGGGGACGCCGTCCGGTGCGCCGGTCCTCCTCGTCGACACCACGCCCCACCTCACCGGCCTGGCCCTGGAGTCCCCCACCGCCGTGCGCGCCGGAACCGGCGTGACCATGGAGGCCCTGCTGACCTTCCTGGAGGAGCACGGCCTCGGCGTCACGGCCGCCCCCGCTCCCGGGGTGCTGACCCTGGGCGGTGCGCTCGCCGTCGACGCGCACGGCACCGCCGTACCCGCACGGGGTGAGCGACTGCGGTCCGGGCACACGTACGGCTCGCTCAGCAATCTGATCCTGTCCCTGACGGCGGTCGTGTGGGACTCCGGGGCCGGCGCGTACGTGCTGCGCACGTTCCACCGCGACGAGGTGGACTGCGCCGCGCTGCTGACCCACCTCGGGCGGTCCCTGGTGACCGAGGTGGTGCTGCGGGTGGGCGCGAACACCGACCTCAGGTGCGTGAGCCGTACGGATATCCCGGCCGGCGAGCTGTTCGCCGCGCCCGGCTCGGGCGAGGGGCGGACCCTCGCGCGTTTCCTGGACGAGGCGGGGCGGGTCGAGGCGATCTGGTTCGCCTTCACCGAGCATCCCTGGCTGAAGGTGTGGAGCCTCTCCCCCACCCGGCCGCTGGCCTCCCGGAAGGTGACCCGGCCGTACAACTATCCGTTCTCCGACAACATCCCGGGGCCGGTGGCGGAGCTGGTCGGCCGGATGACGTCGGACGCGGCCTGGTACCTGGCGCCGGTGCTCGGCACCGCCCAGTACGAGGCCGCTGCGCTGGGGCTGGTGACGACGCTGTCCGCCGACCTGTGGGGGCCGTCCAAGAACACGCTGCTGTATCTGAAGCCGAGCACGCTGCGGGTGCACGCCGACGGGTACGCGGTCCTCACCTCGCGGGACCGGGTGCAGCAGGTCGTCTCCGAGTTCGCCGCCTTCTACCGCGAGCGGCTGGCGGCGTACGCCGCCCGGGGCAGCTTCCCGGTCAACGGCTCGGTGGAGATCCGGGTGACCGGCCTGGACGACCCGGGCGACGTGGGGGTGCCCGGAGCCCGCCCGCCGCTGCTGTCGGCGCTCCGGCCGTCCGAGGACCACCCCGAGTGGGACACGGCCGTGTGGCTGGATGTCCTCACGCTGCCGGGCACGCCGGACGCGGAGGCCTTCCTGCGCGAGATCGAGCGGTTCCTCCTGCGCACGTTCGACGGCGGTTTCGCGCTCACCCGGGTGGAGTGGTCCAAGGGGTGGGCGTACACGGACGACGGGGTGTGGAGCGACGAGGAGGTGCTGGGCGGCGTGGTTCCGGCGGCGGTCGGCTCCGCCCGGTGGACGGAGGCGGACAGTGTGCTGGACCGGCTCGACCCGCACCGCGTGTACGGCAACGCCTTCCTGGACCGGCTGTTCGGCTAGGGCGTCAGGTACGCCTGGACTGTCGGAGCGTACCGGTCCGTCAGGGCGTCGACGGTGCTCGCCCGCAGCTCGGTGCCGCGGGCGATGCCGTACATCACCCCCAGGCCGAGCAGGGTGGCCACGGCCAGTTCGGCGCGCAGGGCGGCGTCGGGGCCGGTGAGGCGGGCGGTGAGGCGGTCGGTCACCTGGGTGCGGAAGTTGGCGCGCAGGATGTCGCCCTGCTCGCCGTGCAGGGGCGCGAACACGATCCGCAGGAGCGGGTCGGCGCCCTGCTCGGACTGGCTGACCAGGACGTGCCGGACCATGTGCGGGCCGAGGGCGTCGAGCGGCGCGGCGAGCAGCGCTTCGGCGTCGGTCTCGAAGGACATGACCCGGGCGAACAGCGTGTCCTTGTTGCCGAAGTACTTCAGGATCAGCGGCGGGCTCACTCCGGCGCGGTCGGCGACGGCCTTGAGGGTGATGTCGCCGTGTGCGTGCCTGGCCAGCAGGTAGCGGGCCGCTTTCAGGATGGCCGTCCTGGTCGACTCGGCGTCCCTGCGGGCGGGCGTGGGCGTGACGGGTGGAGTGCTCACGGCACTCATGCTCCCTCCATCGCCTGGTCGCGCGCGCCCCGGGTGCGGTCCCGGGCCCGATCCGGGCCGTTGGTGGCGTCCTCGGCGTCCTCGGCGGAGTCGCCCGGGATGCACAGGGCCGCCGCCGCGGCCAGCAGGGCGACCGCGCCGGCCATCGCGAACGCCAGCAGATAGCCGTGCAGGGTGGGTACCGGGGCGCCGCCGACCGGCCTGGTGTGGTGCACCAGGACGGCGGCCACGGCGGCGCTGGAGCCGGCCTGGCCGATCGTGCGCATCAGGACGTTGACGCCGTTGGCGGAGGCCGTCTGCTCGGGCGGTACGGCCCGCAGGATGAGGGTGGGCAGCGCAGAGTAGGCCAGGGTGGTGCCGATCGCGACGACCGTGGCCCCCGCGATGATCATCCACAGCTCACGGCTGTCGGCGATGCGCACCGCGTACCCGGCGGCGATGACCGACGCCCCGAGGGCCAGGGTGATGCGCGGCCCGCGGGCGGCGGAGATACGGGCGGAGACGGGCGACAGCAGCAGCATGACGATGCCGCTGGGCAGCAGGCACAGCCCGGTGGCGACGATGGACAGCCCGAGCCCGTACCCGGTGGCCTCGGGCGCCTGCACCAGCTGGGCGGTGACGAGGGTGTTGGCGTAGAACGCGAACCCGGCGAGCAGCGCGGCCACATGGGACAGGCCGACCCGGGGCCGTCCCGCCAACCGCAGGTCGACCAGCGGCCGTTCGGCCCGGAGCTGCTGCCAGGACCAGAGCACGAGCACGACGAGGGCTGCGGCGAACAGACCCACGACACGGTCGCTGCCCCACCCCCACTGCCCGCCCTGCGACACCCCGAGCAGCAGGCAGACCAGCCCGGTGGCCAGCCCGATCGTGCCCGGTACGTCGAAGCGGCCGGGCTCACGCACCGGCGACTCGCGCACCGCCCACCACACCGAGGTCACGCCCGCGGCGCCGAGGGCGCTGGTCACCCAGAACATGGTGTGCCAGTTCGCGTACTGCACGATCACCGCGGCCAGCGGCAGGCCGAGCGCGGCGCCGATGCCGACGGTGGAGCTCATCAGCGCCACGGCCGATCCCCGGCGTTCCGGCGGCAGCTCGTCCCGCAGGATGCTGATGGACAGCGGAACGACCGCGGCGGCGGCACCGGACAGGGTGCGGGCGGCGATGAGTACGGCGATGTCGGAGGTCAGGGCGCACAGGACCGAACCGGCGGTCATCAGCCCGAGGGCCGCCATGAGCACCCGCCGCTTGCCGTACATGTCGCCGGCCCGGCCCAGGACCGGCGTGAGGACGGCGCCGGAGAGCAGGGTGGCCGTCACCATCCAGGAGACCGTGCCCGCCGAGGCGCCGGTGAGCCGGGGCAGGTCGGGCAGCAGGGGCACGACCACGGTCTGCATGACGGCCATGAGGATGCCGCCGAACGCGAGCACCGGGACGGTGAGCCGTTCCCGCAGGGTGTTCGCACCGGGCGGCTTGCGTATCGCGGGTGTCTGGTCCATGGGCGCTCCAGCGGGCAGCGCGCCGGGCTGGGGCGCGGGTGAATTGTCATTCACCTTAACTGGTGAATAGCGATTCACTCAAAAACTGGGCCTCGTTGATTACCGAGAGATCTCAGCCTTCCACTCAGAGTAGCGATATGGGGACTCCTCGACCCGCCCGCCGGATCGCGCCAGTTTCACGGCGTGACGCGTACCACGAGCAACGGCCGGCTCGGGCAGAAACATCCGCCACAGCACCCTTCGCGGGCGGAATTTCCCCTTCCGTACTCGCACTCGACCTCCTTGAAGCAAGATCATCTTGATTCAACCTTGCACGACATGAGGGGAATTGCCCGGATCGCAGCCAACCGGCTCGCGTGGATTTCTCCCGGTAGCGGGCGGGCCGGTAGGCATGCGGGGTCATCAGCCGAACCCACCCAGGAGGTCCGTATGCCGGAACTCAGCCGTCGCAGCGCGCTCACCGCCGCGGCCGTCCTCGCCACGAGCGCGGGGGCGTTGTCAGCCGTCACCCCGGCCTCGGCCGCCGGTCACCACGACTCCCCCGGGACCTTCGACGAGGTCTACAAGGGACGCCGGATACAGGGCCGCCCGGCCACCGGGTCCGGTCACCACGGCCATCACGGCGCGGGATACGCGGTGTTCGTCGACGGGGTGGAGCTGCACGTGATGCGCAACGCCGACGGCAGCTGGATCAGCGTCGTCAGCCACTACGACCCGGTCGCCACCCCGCGCGCCGCCGCCCGCGCCGCGGTGGACGAGCTGCAGGGCGCGCCACTGCTGCCCTTCCCCGCCAACTGACCTACCACGCACGGTATCTGGAGCACCCGCACATGGCTGTCCGCAAGAACCAGTCCACCCTGACCGCCGACGAGAAGCGGCGTTTCGTCGCCGCGCTGCTGGAGCTGAAGCGCAGCGGCCGCTACGACGAGTTCGTCACGACGCACAACTCGTTCATCGTCTCCGACACCGACAACGGCGAGCGGACCGGGCACCGCTCACCGTCCTTCCTGCCCTGGCACCGAAGATTCCTCCTGGAGTTCGAGCGGGCGCTGCAGTCGGTGGACGCGTCGGTGACGCTGCCCTACTGGGACTGGACGGTCGACCGTACGCCGCGCGCCTCGCTGTGGGCGCCCGACTTCCTCGGGGGGACCGGGCGGGAGCGGGACGGCCGGGTGACGGACGGGCCGTTCTCCGCGTCCGGCGGGAACTGGCCGGTCAACGTACGGGTCGACGGCCGTACGTTCCTGCGGCGCTCCCTCGGTTCCGGTACGCGCGAGCTGCCGACACGGGCCGAGGTCGAGTCGGTGCTGGCGATGCCCACGTACGACATGGCGCCCTGGAACAGCGGCTCGGACGGTTTCCGCAACCACCTCGAAGGGTGGCGGGGCGTCAATCTGCACAACCGCGTCCACGTCTGGGTCGGCGGGCAGATGGCCACCGGGGTCTCCCCCAACGACCCGGTGTTCTGGCTGCACCACGCGTACATAGACAAGCTGTGGGCGGAGTGGCAGCGCCGCCACCCCGGCTCGGGGTATCTGCCCACCGCCGGGACGCCGAACGTCATCGACCTGAACGAGACGATGCGGCCGTGGCACGACATGAGCCCGGCGGACCTGCTGGACCACACGCGGTTCTACACGTTCGACGTCTGATCAGACGGTCGCGCCCGAGCGGCACTCCGGGTGGCCCCAGCCGCTGTCGTTCTTGGCGATGGGCTCCCCGGCCGCGTACGAACGGCCGCACTGGCAGCGGCCGGGGAACTTCGCCTTGATGGTGCGCGAGGAGCCCTTCCCGCCCGCGGCCTTGGCCGTGCGGGCCGCGCCGCCGCGCGGGCGGGACCGGGGGGCCTTCGCCGGGGTGTCCGGGGAGGGCGGCGGTTCGGGAGAACCGAGGCCGCTGCCCGCGGGCTCCTGGACGACGGCGGCCTGGCTGGCGGCGCGGTCGGCGAAGTCGTTGAGCCGGTCGCCGTCGACCTGGTGGGCGGGGACGTAGCGGAACTCGACCGAGCGGCCGTCGAGGAGCTCGTCGATGCGCACGACGAGGTCCTGGTTGGCGACGGGCTTGCCTGCGGAGGTCTTCCAGCCGTTGCGCTTCCAGCCGGGCAGCCAGGTGGTGACGGCCTTCATCGCGTACTGCGAGTCCATCCGGACCTCGAGCGGCACGTCCGGGTCGGTCGCCGCCAGCAGGCGCTCCAGCGCGGTGAGTTCGGCGACGTTGTTGGTGGCCTTGCCGAGCGGCCCCGCCTCCCACCGCTCCGGCGTCTCGGAAGCGTCGGCGACGACCCAGGCCCAGCCCGCGGGCCCGGGATTTCCCTTCGAAGCCCCGTCACACGCGGCCACAACACGTTCACGCATGCGCTCGATCATGCCATGACCGCGGCGGCCGTCCGGCCGGGAGGTCCCGGGACAGCACACCTAGGGCCTGTCGTTTGGATCAGGCCGCAGGGAATCGACGGATCCTTTCAACGCCGGTGAGCGGGGCCTGGCGCGTGGAGCTGCAAGGCGGAGGCCTTCGGGAGTCGAAGGGTCCGGCCGGCTTGCTGTGGAAGGTGGGCGGC
>NZ_JBEOXI010000211.1:0-14372 GCF_040296465.1 Streptomyces sp. NPDC002130 | reverse complement strand
CGCACCGAGGACGGCCGGGAGCGGATGGCCCGGGCCATCGACGCGATCCTGGGCCCACACGGCGCGTCCGGGTCCGTGGTCGCCGGCCGCCCAGGACCGTACGACACCGGGTGTGCCGGCGGATCCCAGCAGGCTGTCCAGCGTGCGGGCGAACTCCAGCTGCTCGTCGTCGAGGAGGAAACGCATCACC
Organism: Streptomyces sp. NPDC002130; assembly: GCF_040296465.1. Taxonomy (NCBI): domain Bacteria; kingdom Bacillati; phylum Actinomycetota; class Actinomycetes; order Kitasatosporales; family Streptomycetaceae; genus Streptomyces; species Streptomyces sp. NPDC002130. The sequence goes on along the minus strand of NZ_JBEOXI010000211.1, from coordinate 14,182 downwards.
GCATCACCGGCGTCCCTTCGGCAGCCCGAGCAGCCGCTCGGCGATGATGTCGCGCTGGATCTCGTTGGTGCCGGCGTAGATCGGCCCGGCCAGGGAGAAGGTGTAACCCTCGGCCCAACTGCGGTGCGCCGGTGCCTCCGTGGCCTCGTCGGACAGCTCGCCGTGGGGGCCGAGCAGATCGAGTGCGGTCTCGTGCAGGGCGATGTCCAGCTCGGACCAGAAGACCTTGTTGAGGCTGGCCTCGGCGCCGATCGATCCGCCGGCGGCGATGCGTGAGGCATGGGCGTAGGTGAACAACTGGTAGGCACGCGCGCCGACGACCGCGTCGGCTACCCGGTCGCGCAACGCGGGGCCGTGGGAGCCGGAGCCGGAGACGGCGTCGAATTCGGGACCGGGGCCGGGGCCCGAGCCGGAGTCGCGGCCGGAGCCGGAACGGGGGCCGTGTGCGGGATCGGCGGTGGAGCGCCACAGCGCGGTCAGCCGGTCGGCCGCGGCGGTGAAGCGGCCGGGGCTGCGCAGGGTCAGCCCGCGCTCGTTGCCACTGGTGCTCATCGCCACCCGCCAGCCCTGCCCCGGCTCCCCGATGACGTCCTCGTCCGGCACGAACACGTCGTCGAGGAACAGCTCGGCGAAGGCGGGCTTGCCGTCCAGCCGCCCGATGGGCCGCACGGCCACCCCGTCCGCGTCCAGCGGGAACATCAGGTACGTCAGACCCCGGTGCGCCCGGTCCGCGTCCGGATCGCTGCGGAACAGGCCGAACGCGCGATCGGCGAAGGCCGCCCGGGACGACCACGTCTTCTGGCCGCTGATGCGCCAGCCGCCGTCGGTCCGCACGGCGGTGGACCGCAGCGAGGCCAGATCGGACCCCGCCTCCGGTTCGGACCAGGCCTGTGCCCAGATCACCTCACCGCTCGCCATGGACGGCAGGACCCGCGCACGCTGCTCTTCGGTGCCGTGCTCGAAGAGCGTCGGGGCGAGGAGGTTGATGCCGTTCTGGGAGACCCGGCCGGGCGCGCCGGCCCGGTAGTACTCCTCCTCGAAGATCAGCCACTCCAGCAGGGAGGAGCCCCGGCCGCCGAACCGCTCGGGCCAGGAGACCACCGACCAGCGGCCCGCGAAGAGCGTGCCCTCCCACTCCCGGTGCGCGGCGAACCCCTCCGCGGTCTCCAGCGACGGCAACGGGACGGACGGCACACAGGCGGCCAGCCACTCCCGGGCCTCGGCCCGGAAGGCGTCCTCGGCGGCGGTGAAGTCGAGATCCATCAGCGGCGCGCTTCCTTCATCGCGCGTACGTCCATCCCGCCGAGCGAGTCGTCGCCGGTCTCGACGTTGTGGGCGTGGGCGAGATGGTGCAGCCCGAAGACCGAATCCAGCCCCGCATGCAAGCCCTGGAGGTCCTCGGCCTGGTTGACGGCACGCTTCGTCAGCGCCAGCCCCATCCTGGGCATCGCCGCGATTCGCTCGGCCAGTTCCAGGGTGTGCCCGGTCAGTTCCTCGCGGGGCACGACGCGGTTGACCATGCCGACCTCGTAGGCGCGCCGCGCGCTCATCCGGTCGCCGGTGTAGAGGAACTCCTTGGCGATCCGCGGCGGCATCACCCACGGGTGGGCGAAGTATTCGACTCCCGGAATGCCCATGCGCACCACCGGGTCGGCGAAGAAGGCGTCCTCGGAGGCGACGATCAGGTCGCACACCCATGCCAGCATCAGCCCGCCGGCCACGCACGCGCCCTGCACCGAGGCGATGACCGGCTTGGGCAGTTCGCGCCAGCGTCGGCACATGCCCAGGTACACCTCGGACTCACGGGCGTAACGGCTCTCGGCCCCCGTCTTCTGCGAGTGGTCCCACCACAGTCCGGCCTTGCGGTCGAACGGCAGGTGCGCGTCCCGCTCAGGGGTTCCGATGTCGTGGCCGGCGGAGAAGTGCCTGCCCGCTCCGGCGAGGACCACCACCTTCACCTCGTCGTCGTCCGCCGCACGGTAGAAGGCCCGGTCCAGGGCGTAGGTCATCGCGGAGTTCTGGGCGTTGCGGTACTCGGGCCGGTCCATCGTCACCAGGGCGACGGCTCCCCGGCGCTCGTAATGGACGGGCTCCGGGGGCGCGGGGCGGCCAGTGGACATCGCCTCCTCCTTCCCTAACAAGTGTTTGGTAGGTTAACGTACGAGGCGTCGGCCGTCGAGAGTCGCCCCGGCGCCACAGCCCAGGGAACGGACGTCGGGGGCACGCTGCCCAAGGGAGTACGCCATGACCGCGGCCCCACCGCCGTACCTGCCCGGCCACCACCTGCTCACCGGCCGCACGGCCGTCGTCACCGCCGCCGCGGGCGCCGGGATCGGCGGCGCGACCGCCCGCCGGCTGCTGGAGGAGGGCGCACGGGTCGTGATCTCCGACGCTCACACCCGCCGCCTGAAGGAGTCCGAAGCGGAACTGGCCGCCGAGTTCGGCGCCGGCCGTGTCACCGCACTGCCCTGCGACGTCACGGACGAGGACCAGGTCACCGCGCTGTTCTCGCACACCGAGGAACACCACGGACGCCTGGACATCGTGGTGAACAACGCGGGCCTCGGCGGCACCGCCGACCTCGTCGACATGACCGACGAGCAATGGGGCAAGGTCCTCGACGTCACGCTCAACGGCACCTTCCGCTGCACCCGCGCCGCACTGCGCCGGATGAAAGCCGCGGGCACCGGCGGCGTCGTCGTCAACAACGCCTCGGTGATCGGCTGGCGCGCACAGCAGGGCCAGGCCCACTACGCCGCCGCGAAGGCCGGTGTCATGGCCCTCACCCGCTGTGCCGCGATGGAGGCCGCAGCCTATGGAGTGCGGGTGAACGCCGTCTCCCCGAGCCTGGCCGTGCACCCGCACCTCGCCAAGGTCACCACCCCCGAACTGCTGGAGGAACTGACCGGCCGGGAGGCCTTCGGGCGCTACGCCGAACCGTGGGAGGTGGCCAACGTGATCGTGTTCCTGGCCAGCGGCTACTCGTCGTACCTGACCGGCGAGGTCCTGTCGGTCAGCAGCCAGCACCCGTGAGGCGAGAATGGTCCCGTGCCGAAAAGCAGCAGCAGCGACCACAAGAAGTCCACGGTGAGCCCGCCCGAGCGGCGCGAGGAACTCCTGGCCATCGCGGCCCGGGTGTTCGCCGCGCAGGGCTACAACGCCACCACCGTCCGCAAGATCGCGGACGCGGCGGGGATGCTGGCGGGCAGCCTCTATTACCACTTCGACTCCAAGGAGTCGATGCTGGACGAGATCCTCTCCGGCTTCCTGGACGAGCTCTGGGCCCGGTACGACGCCGTGCTCAGCGGCGGGCTCGGACCCAGGGAAACCCTGGAGGCTCTTGTGACCGAGTCCTTCCGGGAGATCGACCGGCATCTCCACGCGGTCGCCATCTACCAGAGGGAGTCCAAGCACCTCGGCACCCGGCCGCACTTCGCCTACCTCGTCGAGTCGCAGCAGAAGTTCGAGAAGGCGTGGCTGGGCACGCTGGAGCGCGGAGTGGCCGCCAAGGTCTTCCGGCCCGACCTGGACGTACGGCTCACCTACCGCTTCGTTCGCGACACGGTCTGGGTTGCCGCGTCCTGGTACCGGCCCGGCGGCAGGCACAGTCCCGAGGAGATCGCCCGCCAGTACCTGTCGATGGTGCTGGAGGGCATCGCACTGCACGACTCATAGGCAGTCCTGCACATCGCAGACACGGAGAAGGAGACGTCATGGCCGAGGCCTACATCGTCGAAGCGGTGCGCACCCCGGTCGGGCGACGGGGCGGCGGACTGTCCGCCGTCCACCCGGCCGACCTGGGCGCCCATGTGCTGACCGCGCTGATGGAGCGCTCCGGCGTCGACCCGGCCGCCGTCGAGGACGTGGTGTTCGGCTGCCTCGACACCGTCGGCCCGCAGGCCGGTGACATAGCCCGCACCTGCTGGCTGGCCGCCGGACTGCCCGAAGAGGTGCCCGGCGTGACCGTCGACCGCCAGTGCGGCTCCTCGCAGCAGGCCCTGCACTTCGCCGCGCAGGGCGTCCTCTCAGGCACCCAGGACCTGGTCGTCGCCGGCGGCGTGCAGAACATGTCGCAGATCCCCATCGCCTTCGCCACCCGGCAGGCCGCCGCACCGCTGGGTCTGACCGAGGGGCCGTTCGCCGGCTCGGCGGGCTGGCGGGGCCGCTACGGCGACCGGCCGGTCAACCAGTTCCTCGGCGCCGAGGAGATCGCCCGCAAGTGGGACATCTCCCGGGACGCCATGGAGGAGTTCGCGTTCCGCTCCCACCAGCGGGCGATCCGGGCCATCGACGAGGGCCGCTTCGCCCGGGAGACCGTCGCGTACGGCGACGTGGCCCACGACGAGGGGCCGCGCCGCGACACCAGCCCGGAGAAGATGGCGGGACTGCAGCCGCTGGTGGAGGGCGGCCGCCTGACGGCCGCCCTCTCCTCCCAGATCTCCGACGGCGCCTCGGCCATGCTCATCGCGTCGGAACGGGCCGTACGGGAGCACGCTCTGACCCCCAGGGCCCGGGTCCACCACCTCTCCGTACGCGGCGAGGACCCGATCCGCATGCTGACCGCCCCGATCCCGGCCACCGCGTACGCCCTGAAGAAGTCCGGGATGACGCTCGGCGAGATCGACCTGGTCGAGATCAACGAGGCCTTCGCCTCGGTGGTGCTGGCCTGGCTGAAGGAGACCGGCGCCGACCCTGAGAAGGTGAATGCCAACGGCGGCGCCATCGCCCTCGGCCACCCGCTCGGAGCCACCGGAACCCGGCTGATGACCACCCTCCTGCACGAGCTGGAACGCACCGGCGGCCGCTACGGGCTGCAGACGATGTGTGAGGGCGGCGGCCAGGCCAACGTGACCATCATCGAACGCCTTTGACCGAGGCGCAGGCACTTCAGCACAAGCGGCGGTCCGAGCGGGCTCCGGTGGCCGTGCCGTGCCGGGGCCCGCTCGGCGCGCCGATGAGGGTCAGGCGGTATGCAGCGTCAGCCCGTACCGGTTGAGGATCTCGTTGACCGGCTGATGCCAAGTCTCGCCACCACCGGCGCAGTTGCCCCAGCCGCCCGAGGTGACGCCCTGGGCCTGGTCGCCGCTGATGAAGGAACCGCCGGAGTCACCGGGCTCGGCGCAGACGCTCGTCTTCGTCATCTGATGGACGGCGCCCTGGCTGTAGTTCACCGTCTCGTTCTTTGCCAGCACGGTGCCGCAGTGCCAGTGCGTGGTGGAACCGGAACGGCAGACGGAGGCACCCACCGGGGCCTCGGCGGAGCCGCGTACGAGCCGGTCGGGGATCGTGCCCCAGCCCAGCACCACCGGCACGGTCCACCAGCCGCTGCCCACGTTCACCCAGGCGTAGTCGTTGCCCGGGAACGACGACCCCTGGAAGTTGCCGATGTACGACCGGTCCCAGCCGTACACCGCCGCGCTCGGCGAGCCGCAGTGCCCTGCCGTGACGAAGCCCCCGTGCACGGAGAAGCCGATGGAGCAACGGACGTTGCCGGTGTAGTACGGATCGCCGCCCACGGTGCCGGCGGCGAAGGTACGCGGTGCGGCGGGAGTCTGCCGCACCGTCACGGGACCGGCCTGGCGGGCTCGGGAGAGGAAGGCCCGGACATCGTTGTCGTCCCGGTGCGCCTCGACGATGCTGACGACGACCTTGTTGGCCTTCGGGTCCACGTGCCAACTCGCGACTCCGGCGGGCGCGGACAGCGCGTCGATGCTCTCCTTCGCCGCGTCGAGTTGCCGTGCGTCGTACCGCACGAGGCGTACGGTCGCTCCGGTCGCGCGTACCACGTCGGCCTGCGCGGCGCGGGTGACGGCGACGGTGAGTTCGCCGCTGCGGGCGTCGAACCAGGAGCCTGCGTAGGCCGAGCCAGCGGCCTTCCGCGCCTTGCGTTCGACGTCCGTCGCGTTCTTCTCGGCGACCAGGCGCGCTTCGGCCTCGTCCCGGGTCAGCCCCAAGTCGCGCTGCATCGCGGAGAGGAGCCCGGGGGAGGCCGGTGTCCGGGCGGAGCGCACGGGAGTGTCCACGGCGGAGGCCGGCAGGGCGCTCGCGGTCGCCCAGGTGCCGAGCAGGAGGAGTGCGGACAGAGCGGTGCGCAGGGTTGTGGTGCGTCTCAAGGGATGCCCCTTCGTTGTTCCAGCAGGTGGGGGTGGAACAGCAGAGCTTGAGAGCGCTCTCGGATACGCCCGGCAGAGCCTAGCCCGGGATCGGGAAAGGGTCTAGGCCTATCTCCGGCCACCACACGGTGAGGTGGCGCCAGTACCTGCCACGTCGAATGCCCCCCGGCTCCGGAGCTCACGTCGGGGGCGCCGACCACCGCCGCCCGGCCGCACCCGATACTGAACGGAGGCTCGGAAAGGGCGGGAAACGGTTGGACTGGTCGGCATCGCCACTCGCCTTCGCCGCAGGCGCCCTGATCGCGCTGGTCACCGCACCGGTCGGAGTGTCCGGCGCCGTTTTCCTGCTGCCGGTCCAGCTCAGCGTCCTCGGCGTCCCCAGCCCCGCCGTCACCCCCACGAACCTGCTCTACAACGTCGTCGCCGGCCCCGGCGCGCTGCTGCGGTACCGGCGCGAGGGGAACCTCTACGGCCCGCTGACCCGCCGCCTGGTCGCAGGCACGGTGCCCGGCGTCGTCCTCGGCGCCGTCATCCGCGTCTTCGCCATCCCCGGGCCGGGCCTGTTCCGCCTGCTGGTCGCCGCCCTGCTGCTCCCGCTCGGACTCTGGCTGATCACCCGCACGCTCCGCACACCGACCACCGTCACCAGGACCGAGCCCTCACCGCGCACGGTCACCACGTTGGCGCTGGCCGTCGGCACGATCGGCGGCATCTACGGCATCGGCGGCGGCTCCGTCCTCGGACCCATCCTGGTCGGCCGGGGCATGCCCGTCGCCCATGTCGCCCCGGCCGCACTCGCCTCCACGTTCCTGACCTCGCTGGTCGGCGCCGGCACCTACGGACTGCTCGCCCTCACCGGCGGCGACGACATCGCCCCCGACTGGTTTCTCGGACTGGCCTGCGGACTGGGCGGGCTGACAGGCGGCTACCTCGGTGCCCGCCTCCAACCCCGCCTGCCGGAAGGATCTCTCCGCCTCCTGCTGGGCACCCTCGCCGCCACGATCGGCGCACTCTACGCAGCGCAGGCACTCACCTGAACCGCAGCCGGAAGCTGGGCACGGCCGGTGCCGTGCCCTACGCCTGACCGTGCTGCCCGGTGATCCGCCCGCAGGCAGCGGTCAGGCGGTCAGGGCTTGCTCGGTCGTGGGGTGGCAGGGGATGAGCGTGTCGACGCCGACCAGTTGCAGGACGCGCAGGACGGAGTCCTGGGCCCCGGCGATGCGCACCCAGCCGTCTGCGTCGCTCAGCTGCTGGTAGGCCGCGACGAAGACGTTGATGCCGCTGGAGTCCATGAACGTCACCGCGTTCAGATCGGCGACTATCCGCGGCGGCACCGCCCCGCCCTCGGTCTGCAGGGCTTGCCGAAGCACATCCTGGACGTCGTGGTCGATTTCGCCCCGCAGTGTCACGACACGGATGCCCTCGACCGTGCGATGTTCGACGGAGAGCCGTTCTGGCCGGTCCGCTGGTTCGATGTGGGCCACGGTCTCCTCGACTGCGATTTAGGCTTGTCTCCGGTTCAGGACGTGCGCGGATGATTCTGCCCCACCGGCCGCCCGGATGCACCCACGGGATTGTTTCCAACATCACCCGTGCGGCATGCATGCCGACATGGGGGGTAGTCGCGCGCGAAACGGGGGAGTGAGGGCGAGGCCAGTGACAGATGATACCGACGGTGACGGCTGTACAGCACGCGACGAGCACCTGGTGCGCGTCGGCTTCGCCCTGGGCGGCGACGACGGCTGTATCGCAGACGCACGCCAGCACGCGGCCGCCTTCCTCGACCAGGCGGGCGAAGAGTACGGCCTGCTGGTGACGGCGCGCGTGAGGGACCTCACCCAGCTCGTGGTGAGCGAGCTGGTCACCAACGCCTGCAAGTACGCTCCGGGTCCCGTCCTGGTGGAGCTGGGCCTGACCGCCGGCGCCGTGGAAGTGGTCGTATGGGACAGCGATCCCGAGGTCCCGGCGGTCCGGGCCGCGGACCCCGGCAGGATCGGCGGTCACGGCCTGGAGATCGTCAAGGCCGTGTCGGAGGGTCTGTCCGTCGACCGGGAGGCGGTCGGCAAGCGCATCACGGCGCGCATCGCCCTGACCGACCCCTCCGGTGCATCCGGTGCCTCCGGTTCCGAGCCTGCCGTTTCGACGGCTCCCCCAGGGCGAATGGACCCGGATCTGCGCCCGCCTCCCAAGGGGTACGACGGAGCGGCATCTCCCCGGCTGGCCACGATGCCTCTGGACCGCTCACCCCGGCGGGGCCTTCCAGGCGGTGCACCGGCCGGAGAGGCCTGACGAGCCCGACCCGGCGCCATGGAAACGGCCCGCGATCCAACCGCACCACGCCAACAACTCGCCGAACAGCTGTGACACCCGCACGCCCTCCCGGCATCATGGTCGCCATGATTACGCCGAGCACCGACTGGATCACCATCGCGGCCTACGAAAACCTGGGACGCCTCCACCCGATGGCGGCTGCCCGCGCTTGACTGCGTGACCGCGGCGTCGACTGGATGCCGTTCACTTCGGACGAGCTCCGTTGGGACTTGTCCTGCGGCATCGGCCCTGACGGCCACTGGCACGGCTGGTTCAACGTTTCGGTCCACGCCGACGCGCTTCGACGGCTCGGGCTGCATCCCGACCAACCCACCGCTCAGATCACCAGCCCATCCCCGCCCGGCTGGTGGCACGCTGCCGCTGAGCGCAATGCCCGCTAGAGATCTTTAAGGGTGCGGGCTACGGGGTTCTGGTATGTCAGTGGCGCCGATATGTTGCCGAGCATGACAAGTTGGATCGACCGCGGCGTCATAGCGTGGATGGAAGACGGCCCCTACCGGGAAGACGAAACCGTCCTGGTCTACTTCAAGGGGACCGACTTGGCCGGCATGGCCGATGGCCTGTCCGCACAGCACCGGCCGCCGTTCGCCTACGGCAACGACACAGCACCAGGCGACTGGGGCATGCTCGTGCACCACATGTTCAACCCTTCCCGCAACGACTACGACGAGATCGACTACCGGGAGCTGTGCCCACAAGGCGCCGAGCTGATGGTGTTCGTTCCCAACCCGTCCGTTGCCCAGGCCCACAGACCCAAGGCATACCACTACAAGGACGGCCAGCTGTCGTCCTGCATCGACTACGAGGATCCGGACTACGTCGGGGAATATTGGCCCAACAAGATGGCCTCCGTCATCACCGCGGCCGGACTGGATCGTCAGAACGAGACCTACGAGGAGCAGCTGACCCAGCTGATCTGTAACCACTTGGGGCTGCCCGCACTGGATCGCGACACCATCACGGTGGACCGCGATCTGGTGGCCTCCTACTTCTAGGAGAATCTTTACCGAGCTTCCGGAGGTTGGAGGTCGAGCCCGGCCTTGGCGGTGAGTCCCTCGATGAGGCCGGGCCGGTACTGCATCCGTTTGAGCCGGGTCTTCACCAGCGCGGTGAGCTGGTCGAGGCTGTGTTTGGTGAGGTGGCCAGGGACCGTTTCAGGTGCGACCACACGCCCTCGACCGGGTTGCACACCTTGAGTCTCAGCTTGTTCTTCAACCCGCCAACCGTTGGGAGACGTTGAGGGTCTTCTCGCGTCGGACGGTTTTGCCCACGTCGTAGCGGGTGCCCGGACTTTGTTCTGCTTGAGCATGCGGAACGTGTGCTCCAGGTCGAAGCTGAGCAGGAACGCCGACCAGGCGCCGGTCTTGGAGGACCACAGCCACACGGCCGAGGCCGCCCGGTCCTTCGACAGATGCTCGACTTCCAGTCGGATCAACGTGCCCTCGATCAACGGGAGTTTGCCCCCGTGGTCCAGCCAGGATGCCCGGTGGGTCAGCCGCGGATGGACCCGGTCCCATGCCTGCGTGACGGCCCCGGCCTCGCCATCGTGCACAGCGTCGTCCGCACCCACGACGGGACCCTCGACCTCGTCGCTCATTCGGATTCCCGGCACGCCGTAAACATCCCGAGCGGTACCGGGTCATGACACGTAACGGACCGATAAACCGCATTCAAGTGATTGTCACTGCTTCGAGGTAAGCATCTCGTCTCGCTGGTGGATGCGGCCCCCTCAGCGGCTAGCTTTCTGCAGGTGGACGGATTCCCGTGATCCTTCCCGCTCGTTGCCCATTCCTCCCTGTCTCCCGGTCGGCGCACCCGTGTGCACCGGACGACCCGTCGTTGCAAGGAGCACCTGCCCTCGATGACCGTCGACAGCATCCCGGAAGCCCGGACCACGTCCGACCCGCCGCAGCAGTCCCTGAGTACCGCCGCCGCCCGCAACCTCGCCACCACCACCAAGTCCGCCCCGCAGATGCAGGAGATCACCTCCCGCTGGCTGCTGCGGATGCTGCCCTGGGTCGAGGCCGACGGAGGCGCCTACCGGGTCAACCGGCGGTTGCGCCACACCCTCGGCGACGGGCACATCGAGTTCGTCCAGGAAGGCGCCACGGTCCGGGTGATCCCCCGGGAGCTCGGGGAACTGGCCCTGCTGCGCGGCTTCGAGGACACGGACGTCCTCACCGCCCTCGCCGACCGCTGCACGCAGCGCGACTTCGCGGCGGGCGAAGTTCTCGTCGAGCGGGGCAGCCCCGCAGACCGGCTTCACCTGATCGCCCACGGCCGGGTCAGCCAGACCTCGGAGGGCAAATACGGTGGAGAGATCGCCGTCGGGCTGCTCGCGGACGGCGACCACTTCGGTGAGAGCGCCCTGCTGGACTCCGACGCCCGCCACGACTGCACGACCACCGCCGAGACGTCCGGCACCCTCCTCACCCTCACCCGCGCAGACTTCAGCGCAGTCCTGGCCTCCGCACCGAGCCTTCAGGCCCACGTCGACCAGTTCAGCTCCCGCACGCGGCTGCGGCAGAACAAGCACGGCGAGGCCGAGATCGCCCTGTCGGCCGGTCACGTCGGCGAAGCCGAACTGCCCGGCACCTTCGTCGACTACGACCTGAAGCCGCGCGAGTACGAGCTCTCCGTCGCACAGACCGTTCTGAGGATCCACACCCGGGTCGCCGACCTCTACAACGATCCGATGAACCAGAGCGAGGAGCAACTGAGGCTCACCGTAGAGGCCTTGCGCGAGCGCCAGGAACACGAGCTGATCAACAACCGCGAGTTCGGGCTCCTCCACAACGCCGACTTCAAGCAGCGCATACAGCCCCGCTCCGGCCCGCCGACCCCGGACGACATGGACGATCTGCTCTGCCGCCGCCGCGGCACCAAGATGTTCCTCGCCCACCCCAGGACCATCGCCGCCATCGGACGCGGCTTCAACGCCTGCGGCCTCTACCCCGACCATGTGGACCTCGGCGGGCAATCCGTCCCCGCCTGGCGCGGTGTCCCCATCCTGCCCTGCAACAAGATCCCGATCAGCAAGGAACAGACCAGCTCCATCATCGCGATGCGCACCGGCGAGAAGAACCAGGGAGTCATCGGCCTGAGGCAGACCGGACTGCCGGACGAGTACGAACCGGGGCTCTCCGTGCGGTTCATGGGCATCAACGAACAGGCGATCACCTCCTACCTCGTCAGCACCTACTACTCCGCCGCGGTGCTCCTGCCCGACGCCCTCGGAGTGATGGAGAACGTGCAGATCGCGCCCAGGCCACGCTGAAGCCCTGATCCGCGGCAGGTGCACGCCTGTCGCCCTCACCTGCCACGGAGCGCCCACCCCACCGCAGCAAGGAGCCGCCGATGCCCGACTCCGGGCCCCTCGGAACATCCTCACCTGAGCGACGGCCGACATCGCCCACCGCCTTGCCGGACGCGCCCACCCCATCGGCCCCCGACCGTCAGATCACACCCACTGCCCGGCACTTTCTGTCCGCGCTGCATCCGCCGGTCACGATCCCCGGCCCGCCAACGCCACCGCCCTCGACGGCCGCCTCCGCAGTGTCGGCCGTGCCTGACACGGCTGTTGTCGGATCCGCGGTACCGGACACGTCTGGGGTGGTGGCTGCTGTCGGATCCGCGGTACCGGACGCGTCCGGGGCGGCCGCGGCCGGTCCCGCCGTACCGGTCACGTCTGGCGCTGCCGCGGCCGAGGCAGTCTCCGCGCTCCAGCGGATCCTGCGCGGACCGACTGGGCCGGGCACGAGCTCGCTCTCCTTGGCGAGCAGGTACACACCCACCCTCCCGGATCCGGCGCCCCCGGCCCCCGCCGAGCCCGCCGCGGGACAAGCCGTCCCCGGCCTCTACTACCACCCCGTCCCGGAGCCGGACCCCGTACGCGTCGAGGAGGTCAGCCGCCGGATCAAGGCCTGGGCCGAGGACGAGGTCCAGCTCTACCCCGAGGAGTGGGAGGGGCAGTTCGACGGCTTCTCCGTCGGCCGGTACATGGTCGCCTGCCATCCCGACGCGCCGACGGTCGACCACCTGATGCTCGCCACACGGCTGATGGTCGCGGAGAACGCGGTGGACGACTGCTACTGCGAGGACCACGGCGGGTCACCCGTCGGACTCGGCGGGCGCCTCCTGCTCGCGCACACCGCACTCGACCACTTCCACACCACCGCGGAGTACACGCCGGCGTGGCAGGAGTCGCTCACCTCGGACTCCCCGCGCCGGGCGTACCGCAGCGCGATGGACTACTTCGTCCGTGCCGCCACCCACTCCCAGGCCGACCGCTACCGGCACGACATGGCCCGGCTGCACATGGGCTACCTCGCCGAGGCCGCCTGGGCACAGACCGATCACGTCCCGGAGGTGTGGGAGTACCTGGCGATGCGCCAGTTCAACAACTTCCGCCCCTGCCCCACGATCACCGACACCGTCGGCGGCTATGAACTGCCCGCGGACCTGCATGCCCGGCCGGACATGCAGCGGGTCATCGCCCTGGCCGGCAACGCGACCACCATCGTCAACGACCTCTACTCGTACACGAAGGAACTCAACAGCCCTGGCCGCCACCTGAACCTGCCCGTGGTGATCGCCGAACGCGAGCAGCTCTGTGAACGCGACGCCTATCTGAAGGCAGTCGAGGTCCACAACGAACTCCAGCACGCCTTCGAGGCCGCCGCGGCCGACCTCGCGGAGGCCTGCCCCCTGCCCCCCGTGCTGCGCTTCCTCAAGGGCGTGGCCGCGTGGGTCGACGGCAACCACGACTGGCACCGCACCAACACCTACCGCTACAGCCTGCCCGACTTCTGGTAAGGAACGGACATCTCTGTGACCACTGAAACGACCTCCCCCCTCTCAGCGAAGATCCCGGCTCCGGCGACGCCGTACCAGGGGGACATCGCCCGCTACTGGAACAACGAGGCGCGGCCGGTCAACCTCCGTCTCGGTGACGTGGACGGGCTCTACCACCACCACTACGGCATCGGCGCCGTGGACCGGGCAGCGCTCGGCGACCCGGCCCACAGCGAGTACGAGAAGAAGCTCATCGCGGAGCTGCACCGGCTGGAGTCGGCACAGGCGGAGTTCCTCATGGACCACCTCGGCACGGTCGGGCCCGACGACACTCTCGTCGACGCCGGCTGCGGGCGCGGCGGGTCCATGGTCATGGCCCACCGCCGCTTCGGCTGCAAGGTCGAGGGCGTCACCCTGTCCGCCACCCAGGCAGACTTCGGCAACAGGCGCGCGCGAGAACTGCGGATCGGGGACCACGTCCGCTCCCGCGTGTGCAACATGCTCGACACGCCCTTCGACAAGGGCAGCGTCACCGCCTCGTGGAACAACGAGTCGACGATGTACGTCGACCTGCACGACCTGTTCGCCGAGCACTCCCGCTTCCTCAAGGTGGGCGGCCGGTACGTGACCATCACCGGCTGCTGGAACCCCCGCTACGGCCAGCCGTCGAAGTGGGTCTCCCAGATCAACGCCCACTTCGAGTGCAACATCCACTCCCGCCGCGAGTATCTGCGCGCCATGGCCGACAACCGGCTGGTGCCGCAGACCATCGTCGACCTCACTGCGGACACGCTGCCCTACTGGGAGCTGCGGGCCACGTCCTCGCTGGTCACCGGGATCGAGAAGGCGTTCATCGAGTCCTACCGGGACGGCTCCTTCCAGTACGTCCTGATCGCGGCCGACCGCGTGTGAGCCGACCTCGCGGGGCCGGGGCCGTCTGTACG
>NZ_JBEOXI010000210.1:0-14428 GCF_040296465.1 Streptomyces sp. NPDC002130 | reverse complement strand
CGCAGCGCCCGGCCGCCGACCTTCGCCTTCAGCGCCTCGATCGCGCCCCCGGCGATGACCTGGCCGCGGTCGACGACCGTCAGCTCGGAGGCGAGCTGCTCGGCCTCCTCCATGTACTGGGTGGTGAGCAGCACGGTGACCCCGTCGCCGACCATGCGCTTGACCTCGTCCCACACCTCGTTGCGGGTGCGGGGGTCGAGGCCGGTGGTCGGCTCGTCGAGGAAGAGCACGGCCGGCCGGCCGATCATCGACGCGGCCAGGTCCAGCCGGCGCCGCATTCCCCCGGAGTACGTCGCCGCCGGCCGCTTGGCCGCCTCGGTCAGCGAGAAGCGCTCCAGCAGCCCGTCGGCACGGGCACGGGCCTCCTTGCGGGGCAGATCGAGCAGCCGCCCGATCATGTACAGGTTCTCCCAGCCCGAGAGCTTCTCGTCGACGGAGGCGTACTGCCCGGTGAGCCCTATCACCCGCCGCAGCTGCCGCGGCTGCCGTACGACGTCGTACCCGGCCACCGTGGCCTGCCCGGAGTCGGGCGCCAGCAGGGTGGACAGGATCCGCACCAGGGTGGTCTTCCCGGCCCCGTTCGGCCCGAGCACCCCCATCACGGTGCCCTCCCGCACCTCCAGGTCGACCCCGTCCAGAGCCTTGGTCTCCCCGTAGTGCTTCACCAGCCCCCGCACGGTGACAGCGGCGCCGCTGGTCTGTGTGTCGATTCGCGTCATGAGACAGACCGTCGCAGGCCCCACCGACAAATCACCGACAAGCCGCCGACAGCCTCTGTCGGTGGTCCCGGCGAAAGGGAACAGCCCGTCGACTGGGGGAGATCGACGGGCTGTCCGTGGTACCGCTGTGGCTCTCTGTGACTCCCTAGTGGACGGAGTTCTCCTCCTGCGGGAACGTTCCGCCGACGACCTCGTCCGCGAACGCCTTCACCGCGTCGCCCATGACCTCACGCAGGTTGGCGTACTGCTTCACGAACTTCGGCACCCGCCCGCCGGTCAGACCGAGCATGTCGGTCCACACCAGCACCTGCGCGTCGGTCTCGGGGCCCGCCCCGATGCCGACGGTCGGGATGTGCAGCACTCGCGTGACCTCGGCGGCCAGCTCCGCCGGAACCAGCTCCAGCACCACCGCGAACGCACCCGCGTCCTGCACGGCCTTCGCGTCCCGCAGCAGCTGCTGGGCCGCCTCCTCGCCCCGCCCCTGCACGCGGTAGCCCATCGCGTTGACCGACTGCGGGGTCAGCCCGATGTGCGCCATGACCGGGATGCCGGACTCGACGAGCAGCCGGATCTGCTCGTGCGACCGCTCGCCCCCCTCCAGCTTCACGGCCTGCACGCCCGCCTCCTTCACCAGCCGGGTCGCCGAGCGCAGCGCCTGCACCGGACCCTCCTGGTAGGAGCCGAAGGGCAGGTCGCCGACGATCAGGGCACGGGAGGTGCCCCGTACGACCGCCGCCGACAGCATCGTCATCTGGTCGAGGGTGACGGGCACGGTCGTCTCGTACCCGAGGTGGCAGTTGCCCGCCGAGTCGCCGACGAGCATCACCGGGATCCCGGCCTCGTCGAACACGGACGCCGTCATCGCGTCGTACGCGGTGAGCATCGGCCACTTCTCGCCGCGCTCCTTGGCGGCGGCGATGTCGCGCACGGTGATACGGCGGGTGCCCTTGCCCCCGTACAGCGCCTTGCCGCCGTCGGAGGACTTCTGCTGAGCAGTCTGGGCAGCCGGAAGCTGCGTCATTGCACGGCTCCTAACACGTCATCTCGAGGCGCCCTGACGGCGTCCCCGGACCACGTCCATGGTGGCACCTCGTGCCACCGAGGGCTAGGGGAGCCCCTGTGAGTTCCTTCCTCGGAGCCCGGACGGCAAAAGCCGCGTAAGATCCGGGTAAGAGAATTCCAATACGAGACGGTCTCGTATCGAAATGGTTCTAGGCTCGCCTTCATGACTACTCCTGCCGATCCGGCCGCCCCCACCGGCCCGCGCGTACCGGAAGCGGTGCACCGGCGCCGCTGGGCGATCCTCGGCGTGCTGATGCTGAGCCTGCTGATCGTCGTGCTCGACAACTCGATCCTGAACGTCGCCATCAAGACGATCTCCACCCCGGCCCCCACCGGCCTGGGCGCCACGCAGAGCGAGCTGGAGTGGGCGATCAACGCCTACACCCTCGTCTTCGCGGGCCTGCTGTTCACCGCCGGGCTGCTCGGCGACCGGCTGGGCCGCAAGAAGGTGCTGCTCGGCGGTCTCGCCGTGTTCGGCATCGGCTCCGCGTTCGCCGCGTTCTCCGGCTCGCCGGCCGAGCTGATCACCTTCCGGGCGGTGATGGGCCTGGGCGCCGCGTTCGTGATGCCCGCCACCCTCGCCGTCCTCATGAACGTCTTCGAGCGCGAGGAGCAGCCGAAGGCCATCGGCATCTGGGCGGGCGGCGTCGGACTCGCCATCGCCATCGGCCCGATCACCGGCGGCGTGCTGCTCGACCACTTCTGGTGGGGCTCGGTCTTCCTCATCAACGTGCCGATCGTGCTGCTCGCACTCGCGCTGATGCTCTGGCTGGTGCCCGACTCGCGCGACCCGAACCCCGGCCGGGTCGACCCCGTCGGCGTGGTGCTGTCCGTCGTAGGCCTGGTCCTGCTCGTCTACGGCATCATCAAGGGCGGCCAGCTCGCCGACTTCACCGACGCCAAGGTGCTGTCCACCATCGGCGCCGGTCTCGCCGTACTCGTCGCGTTCGTCGTGTTCGAAAAGCGCAGCGACCATCCGTCGATAGACGTCACGTACTTCAAGAACAAGGTCTTCTCGGCCGCCATCGCCGCCATCGCGCTGGTCTTCTTCGCCCTGATGGGCGTGACCTTCTTCTCCGTCTTCTACACCCAGAGCGTGCGCGGCTACTCGCCGCTGCAGACCGGTCTGCTGATGCTGCCGCTGGCCGCCGCCCAGATGATCTTCGCGCCGCGCGCCCGGCTGGTGGTCGACCGCATCGGCAACAAGGCCACGACCACGGCCGGCCTGCTCGTCATCGCCGCCATGCTGGCCGCCTTCGCCGCCCTGGACGCCGACACACCCATCTGGATCCTGGAAGTGATCTTCTTCCTGATGGGCACCGGCATGGCGCACATCATGACGCCGGTCAGCGTCGTCATCATGCAGGCCCTGCCCCGCGAGAAGGCCGGCTCCGCCTCCGCGCTCAGCAACACCTTCCGGCAGGTCGGCGGCGCCCTCGGCATCGCCGTCCTCGGCTCGGTGCTGTCCACGGCGTACCGCACGGGCATCGAGGACAAGCTCGGCGCCCTCCCCCCGGCGCTGCGGCACACCGCGGGGGAGTCCATCGAGGCCACGCTCGGCATCGCGGACAAGCTGGGCCCGCGGGGCGAGTCCCTGGTCACCCCGGCGTACGACGCGTTCCTGCACGCGATGCACATCACCGCCCTGTGGGGCGCGGGCGTCGCCGTGCTCGGCGCGGTCGTCGTGGCGCTGTTCCTGCCGGGCAAGCCGCCGGCGGCCCAGGGGACCGAGGACGAACAGGAGTTGTCGCACACCAGATCGTAGGACTGCGGGAGAATTCACCTCCGCGCAGCACGCAACGGCCGCCGCCGGGTCAGGAAAGGAAGCAGCGACGTGAGCCTCGCCGAACGGCACCCCCCGCACGACGGTCCCGCGAGGGGACGTCCCAGAAGCGAGGCCGTCGAGCGCGCCATCATCGAGGGCGTGATGAAGCTCCTGGAGGAGGGCGTGCCCCTCGCGGAGCTGTCCATCGAGCGCATCGCCCGCACCGCGGGCGTCGGCAAGGCCACCATCTACCGCCGCTGGAGCGGCAAGGAGGAACTCTTCGTCGACGTCGTGCGCACCGCCGAACCCCCGGACCCGCCGCTCCCCGGCACCTCCATGCGCGACGACCTCGTGGTCCTGCTGGAGCAGGTGCGCCGGCGCGGTCTGGCCAACCGCTCCTCGGCGATCCTGCACAGCGTCCAGGCCCAGATGAAGAGCAGCCCGAAACTGTGGGCGGCGTACCACGCCACCGTCGTCGCCCCGCGCCGCCGGCTCGGCCTGGAGGTCCTCGGTCGCGGCCAGGAGAACGGCGAACTGCGCGCGGACCTCGACCTGGAACTGCTCAACGACCTGTTCGTCGGACCGATGCTGTTGCGCGCCGTGCTGCACACCGACGCCGACCTCCCCGACGACCTCGCCGAGCAGGTCGTCGACACCCTGCTCGAAGGCCTACGCCCCGTCAGTTCCGAGTCCCACCGGCCCGGCTGAGTGTGCGCGTTTCGTCACAGACGGCGCTTTCGGCGGGCGTGACCGGAACTCTCCTCGGGGACTCGGACGTCATCGCCCCCGTACGGCCGTCACAGGACGGCGGGAACGGAACGGATCATCCCCTAGGGTCGTAAGGACACGGGGGCGATGGTGTGCACGGCAGGCAGTGAGGCGACGGTATGGCGCAGCAGGCGTACATGACGGAGACGGACAACGGCGGCTCGGGGCCCGAGCACCGGGGAACCCGGCTTCGGCGCCTGTTCGACCGGCTGGCGGGCCCCTGGCGGGGCGACCCGCGGATCTGGCGGCGCGGCCTGTTCGTCGCCGCGGGCGCGGTGCTGCTGGCCCTGGTCATGGTGCTGCACTCGCGCATCCCGAACATGATCGGCAACCTGGGCAGCCTCACCGAGACGTTCCTGCCCTGGCTGGGCCTCCTCGTCCCGGTGCTGCTCGTCCTCGCCCTGGTCCGCAAGTCCGCGACCGCGCTGATCGCGGTGGTGCTGCCGTCCGTGGTCTGGCTGAACCTCTTCGGCGGCCAGCTCAGCGACAAGACCGCCACCGGCGGCGACCTCACGGTGGTCACGCACAACGTCAACGCCGACAACCCCGACCCGGCCGGCACCGCCCGTGACGTGGCCGCCTCCGGCGCGGACGTCCTCGCCCTGGAGGAGCTGACACCGGCCGCCGTCCCGACGTACGAGAAGGCGCTGGCGCCGACGTACCGCTACCACTCGGTGCAGGGCACGGTCGGGGTGTGGAGCAAGTACCCGCTGACCGGCGTGCGGGACGTCGACCTCGACATGGGCTGGACCCGCGCGATGCGCGCCACCGTGACCGCCCCGGCCGGACAGGTCGCGGTCTACGTCGCCCATCTGCCGTCGGTGCGCGTGAAGATGGAGGCCGGCTTCACGGCCCGGCAGCGCGACCGGAGCGCCGACTACCTCGGCGAGGCCATCGCCCACGAACCGCTGAAGAACGTCGTCCTGCTCGGCGACCTGAACGGCACGATGAACGACCGCGCGCTCAACGCCGTCACCTCGCAGATGCGTTCCACGCAGGGCGCGGCCGGCAACGGTTTCGGCTTCAGCTGGCCCGCGTCGTTCCCGATGGCGCGCATCGACCAGATCATGGTCCGGGGCCTGAAGCCGGAGAGCTCGTGGACCCTGCCGCAGACCGGCAGCGACCATCTGCCGGTCGCGGCCCGTGTGAGTGTCACCACAAGCGGTTCCTGAAACTCCCTGGTCACAGCCCTGCTGCCGGAAATCCGCGCCGAAGGCGGCAGGGCGTGGAATAGCGCGCCTGCGAGACTTTGTTCCGTACTTGAACATACGCGTACGGATCTCCAAGCAAGTCTCGAAAGGCTCATTCATGCCCCTGGCCCTGCTCGCCCTTGCCGTGGGCGCCTTCGGCATCGGTACGACCGAGTTCGTGATGATGGGGCTGCTGCCCGACGTCGCGGACGACCTGAACATCTCGATACCCAGCGCCGGCCATCTGGTGTCGGCGTACGCGCTGGGCGTCGTGATCGGCGCCCCGCTGCTTGCCGCGGTCACCGCCAAGATGTCCCGGCGCACGGTTCTGACCGGCCTGATGGGACTGTTCGTCGTGGGCAACGCCCTGTCGGCCCTCGCGCCGGACAACGGCTGGCTGCTGGCCGCCCGCTTCCTGAGCGGCCTGCCGCACGGCGCCTTCTTCGGCGTTGGCGCCGTCGTCGCGACGAGCATGGTCGCCCCCGAACGCAAGGCGCGCTCGGTCTCGCTGATGTTCCTCGGCCTGACCATCGCGAACGTCGCGGGCGTGCCGGTCGCGACCCTGATGGGTCAGCACCTCGGCTGGAGGGCGACCTTCCTCGGCGTCAGCGCCATCGGCCTGGTGGCCATCGCCGCGCTCGCGCTCCTCATCCCGCAGGACCACGAGCACGCCACCGCCAAGGGCCTGCGCGGCGAACTCGCCGCCCTGAGCTCGCTGCCGGTCTGGCTGTCGCTCGGCACGACCGTCGCGGGCTTCGGTGCCCTCTTCTCGGCCTACAGCTACATCACGCCGATGCTCACGGACGCCGCCGGCTACGCCGACGCCAGCGTCACCCTGCTGCTGGCACTGTTCGGCGTCGGCGCGACCGCCGGAAACCTGCTGGGCGGCCGCATGGCCGACCACTCCCTGCGCGGCACGCTGTTCGGCTGCCTCGCCTCGCTGGTGGTGGTCCTGGCGCTGTTCCCGCTGCTGATGCGCACGGAGGTCACGGCCGCCGTCGCCGTGATCCTGCTGGGTCTGACGGCCTTCGCCACCGGCTCCCCCCTCCAGCTCATGGTCATGGAGAAGGCCTCCTCGGCCCCGTCCCTGGCCTCCTCGGCCAACCAGGCCGCCTTCAACCTGGCCAACGCCGGCGGCGCCTGGATCGGCGGCCTGGCCCTGGCCGCGGGCTTCGGCGTCACCTCCCCGGCCCTGACCGGTGTGGCCCTGGCCGTTCTCGGACTGGCCGTGGCGTCGCTGGCCTACGCGGTGGACCGCCGCCGGGCCCCGGCCACCGGGCGCGAGCGGATCGTGGCGAGCCACGTCCCGCAGGAGGCGGAACCGGTGCACCACTGACGGCTTCCGGCACACGGCAGCCTGTGGGGCCGGCTCCCCACGGTCTGCCGCCGTTTTTCGTCAGGCGGCGGCCTTGGGACAGACCCACGGGCTGCCGCTTCTTCGTCTACCGGGCCGTCTGCCGCCGCGCCGCGACGACCGCCGAACTGGTGGGAGTGGTGAGGACCTCGGCCGCGTCCAGGTCCGGATGGGTGAGGTAGAACAGGCGCAGCTCGTCCACCTCGCCCTCGAACCGGGGCGGCCACTCGGCCGAGGGAGTGAAGTCGTCCAGGACGAGAATCCCCCCGGGGGCGAGCAGCTCGACGACCCTGCGGGGGTCGTCCCGCTTGCCGCCGCCGTCGCAGAAGAACACGTCGAACGGGGCGTGTCGTTCGAGTAGCCGCCAGTCACCGGTCAGCACGCTGACGCGGCTGTCGTCGGCGAACACCCCGGCCGCGCGACGGGCGAGAACCTCGTCCCGTTCCACGGTGACGAGCCGCGCACCGTCCCCGAGGCCGCTGTGCAGCCAGGCGGTCCCCACACCCGACCCGGTGCCGCTCTCGGCGACGACCCCGCCGGGCTTGGCGGCGGCGGCCGTCCTCAGCAGCCTGCCGACCTCCCGGATGCAGCTCTTCCCGAACCCCGCCTCGACGGCGAGGCGTTCCGCGGCCAGAACACGCGCCGGAACAACCCGCTCGCTCATGACCAACCCCCACTTCACGGTGGGCCCGACGCTATCTGACCGCCTGTCAGTACGTCGGCGCGTTGGTCGGGTTCGGCGAAACCGCCCGGTACCGCCGGACTACTCCTGCGGCTGGGTCGCGATCTGGATGAGGTTGCCGCAGGTGTCGTCGAAGACGGCCGTGGTCACCGGGCCCATGTCCAGGGGCTCCTGGGTGAAGCGGACACCGAGGCCGCTGAGGCGCTCGTACTCGGCGCGGACGTCGTCGACGGCGAACTGGGCCACCGGGATGCCGTCGGCGGCGAGCGCGTCGCGGTAGGGCTTGACGGCCGGGTGGCCGGCGGGTTCCAGGAGCAGCTCCGTGCCGCCGGGGTTCTCGGGGGAGACGACGGTCAGCCACCGGTCCGTCTCGCCCACCGGGACGTCGTACTTCTTCACGAAGCCGAGGACCTCGGTGTAGAAGCGGAGCGCTTTGGCCTGGTCGTCGACGAAGACGCTGGTGAGATGGATCCTCATGAGGTGCTCTCTTCCGGCCCGGGTGCCCCGCGTCCGAGCCATCTCTCGGTGATGTGGCGCAACGGAGCCGTGTTCAGGTCGTGGAACTTGTAGCGGCCCTCCCGCCTCGTCTCGACGAGCCCGGCGGCCTCCAGCACCGCGAGGTGCTGGGAGACCGCCTGGCGCGAGATGCCGAGCCGGTGCTTCATGCTCAGTCGCGAGCAGATCTCGAACAGCGTCTGACCGGACTTCTCCGCGAGCTCGTCGAGGATGGTGCGCCGGGTGGGGTCGGCCAAGGCTTTGAAAAGGTCATCGGCCACGACCCCACAATAGGCAAGCACTCACTTGCCTATCAAGTCCTCCCGACCCGGCAACTCAGAGCGACTCCCGCCACCCGTTCGTGATCGGCAGCCGCCGGTCCTTGCCGAAGCCCTTCGGGGAGATCTTCGTGCCCGGCGGGTACTGGCGCCGCTTGTACTCGGCCGTGTCGACCATCCGCAGCGTCTTCGCGACCAGCTCCGCGTCGAACCCGGCCGCCACGATCTCGTCCGCCCCCCGGTCCCGGTCGACGTACAGCTCCAGGAGCGCGTCCAGCACCGGGTAGTCGGGCAGCGAGTCCGTGTCGACCTGGCCCGGGCGCAGTTCCGCGCTCGGGGGCTTGGTGATCGAGTTCTCCGGGATCGGCGGGGTCTGGCCCCGCTCCCGGGCGGCCCGGTTGCGCCACTCGGCGAGGCGGAATACCGACGTCTTGTACACGTCCTTGATCGGGCCGTACGCCCCGACGGAGTCGCCGTACAGCGTCGAGTAGCCGACCGCCAGCTCCGACTTGTTGCCCGGGGCCAGGACGATGTGGCCCTCCTGGTTGGAGATCGCCATGAGCAGCGTGCCGCGCAGGCGCGACTGGAGGTTCTCCTCGGCCAGACCCGTCAGGCCCAGCGCGCCCATGTACGCGTCGAACATCGGCTCGATGGCCACGGTCCGGTAGTTCAGGCCCGTGCGACGGGCCAGTTCGGCCGCGTCGTCCTTGGAGTGGTCCGAGGAGTACTTCGACGGCATCGACACGCCGTACACGCTCTGCGCGCCGACCGCGTCGCACGCGATCGCCGCGACCAGCGCCGAGTCGATGCCGCCCGACAGGCCGATCAGGACCGACGTGAATCCGTTCTTCGCGACGTACGCCCGCAGGCCGACGACCAGCGCCGAGTAGACCTCCTCGTCGTCGTCCAGACGGTCCGCGTAGCCACCCGTGAGCTCCGGCTCGTACGGGGCGAGCGGCTCCTCGGAGAGGACGACCCGGTCGATGCGCAGACCGTCGTCGACCACGCCCGTCGGCGCGTCGGGCGACGCCGCCGGCAGGTCCAGGTCCAGGACCACGCAGCCCTCGGCGAACTGCGGGGCACGCGCCACGACCTCGCCGTCCCGGTCGACCACGATCGAGTCACCGTCGAACACCAGCTCGTCCTGGCCACCGATCATCGCCAGGTACGCCGTCGTGCAGCCGGCCTCCTGGGCCCGCTTGCGGACCAGCTCCAGGCGCGTGTCGTCCTTGTTGCGCTCATAGGGGGAGGCGTTGATGGACACCAGCAGGCCCGCCTGGGCCGAACGGGCGGCGGGGACACGGCCGCCGTCCTGCCAGAGGTCCTCGCAGATGGCCAGGGCGACATCCACGCCGTGCACCCGCAGCACCGGCATGCTGTCGCCGGGCACGAAGTAGCGGAACTCGTCGAAGACGCCGTAGTTCGGCAGGTGGTGCTTGGCGAAGTTCAGGACCACCTCGCCGCGGTGGAGCACCGCCCCGGCGTTCTGCGGCGCGCCGGCCGGCTGGCCGTACTTCGGCTGGGCGGTCGCGCTGCGGTCGAGATAGCCGACGATCACCGGCAGCTCTCCGAAGCCCTCCTCGGCCAGGCGCGCGGCGAGAGCGCGCAGCGCCGCGCGGGAGGCCTCGACGAAGGACGACCTGAGCGCCAGGTCCTCGACGGGATACCCGGTCAGCACCATCTCCGGGAACGCGACGAGATGCGCTCCCTGTTCGGCGGAGTGCCGGGTCCAGCGGACGATCGACTCGGTGTTACCGGCGAGGTCGCCCACGCCGGCGTCGATCTGGTTCAGGGCGAGACGTAGTTGAGGCACGCCGCCCAGTGTAATCGTCAGTGCGACACAATGGGGTGGTGTGAGTCACCCCACACCACCCCATGTCCCCTTGCGGAGGTCAGCGGAAGCCGGCGAAGTCAGCGGCGCCGGTACGACTCGACGTAACCGTTCGCGGGGGAGCCCACGCCGGTGACGTCGTCGTAGCCCTTCACGGCCGCGAGCGAGCTGTCCTTGCCGAGGCTGCGCACGGACGTGGACAGGCCGCCGGTGGCGTCGTAGCCGTTCACGAAGTCGACGCGGGCCACGGCGAGGCCGGAGTCCGTCGGGTTGTCGGTGACGTCGTGGTAGACCTTGGAGCCGGCCTTGGCGTAGATCGCCGGGTTGGCGAAGCCGATCGCCTTGCCGCCGCGGGCCTCCTGCGCCAGGGCCTGGATGGCCGCGATCGTCGGGGCCGCGAGCGAGGTGCCGCCGATGCGGTATTCGCTGTATGCCTGCTTCTTGCCGTCGGGGAGCGTCTGCGTCTGCCCCACCAGGAAGCCGGTGTTCGGGTCGGCGATCGCCGCGATGTCCGGGACGACCCGGTTGCCGCCCGCGCTGTTGGCCTTCGCCAGCGCGTCCGGCACGACGCCCTGCTGGTAGGTGGGCTCGGCGACGGTCCTGCTCGTGCCGCCGCCCGCGCCGGAGGTGAACGCGCCGGGGAAGTCGGTCCAGCTCTTGCCGTCGGCCGACAGGTTCGCCTTGTCGGTGCCCCAGCCGGTCTCCCAGAGGTACGTGTCGTTCTTGCCGACGGCCAGCGAGGTGCCGCCGACGGCGGTGACCCATGCCGAGTTGGCCGGGGAGTCGACCTGCTTCGTCCCGGAGCTCGCGACCTCGTCGCCGTCGTCGCCGGAGGAGAAGTAGAAGCCGATGCCCTCGACCGCGCCCAGCTGGAAGACCTGGTCGTAGGCGGCCGCGAGGTCGGGGGTCTGCGCGGCCTCGACCTCGCCCCACGAGTTGGAGACGATGTCGGCCAGGTGCTTGTCGACGACCTTGCCGAGCGCGTCGAGCAGGTCGTCGTCGTTGCAGGAGGCGGCGCCGACGTACGTGACGTCCGCGGCGGGCGCGACCGCGTGCACGGCCTCGACGTCCAGGGTCTCCTCGCCGTACCAGCCGGAGGCCGAGCAGTCCTCGGTGTCCGTGTACTTCTTGGGCAGCACCTGGTGCAGCTGGCCCGTCTTCCACGCCGCGTCGCCGTTGCGCTTGGCGTAGGTGCCGGCGTCGTAGGCGATCGTCGGGGAGGCGTACGCGTCCGTGATGGCGACCCGGACACCCTTGCCGGTGCGCGTGCCCGCGCCGTAGGCGGCCCGCAGCTGCTTGCCCGTGTAGCCCTTGACGGCGTACGGGATCTTCTTGCCGTAGGCGTCCGGGAGCGTGCTCGCGGTGGTGGAGCCGTAGTACGAGGAGAACGGCCCGGCGTTGCGGAACACGGTGTCCGGCGGAGGCAGTTGGTCGTCGTGCGTGGCCATGTGCGGGGCGTTGTCCAGCCCGGTCACGGTCAGGACGGCGTCGGCCAGGCTCTGCGGTACGGAGGCGGTGCTCGCCGGGGCGCGGTAGGTCTTCGAGCCCTTGGCGAAGTTGTGCAACTGGGTGCCGAACGCCTTCTCGGCGGCGGCCACGTCACCGCTGACGGAGACGTAGTGCCGCGTGACGCCGGTGACCTTCAGGCCTGCGGCCGTCAGCCAGGACTTCACGGCCGCCACCTGGGCCGGGGTCGCACCGAAGCGGGCCTGCGCCTGCTCGGCCGTCAGGTACTTGCCGTACGACGCCGAGCTCGGGTCGGAGACGGCCTTGGCGTAGGCGGCCAGGCCCGCGGCGTCCTTGCCGGTGAGGTAGACCCGGGCCGAGACGCGGGCGCCGTCGGAGGTGGCGCCCTTGTCCGCCCTTGCGGTGGCCCACGCGGGCCGGGTCCCGGCCAGCAGGTCGCGGAGCGGGTGGTCGGCGGCGTGGGCCGTGGGTATGCCGAGCGCCAGCGCACCGGCGAGCATCGGCAGTGTCGCTGCCAGACTCACCCCGGCGCGCACCGTGGCGCGGTTGGATCTCATGGAACCCCCTGCGGTTCGTCGTGAGTGGATCACTCGACGGTCGCCACTCTCGCGATGAACCGTTCATGCCAGGGAATGGCGCAGCCCAAGAACCGCTCTACGGAGGCCAAGAAGAGCCCAAGAGGCCGCCGGGCAGGGCGATGTGAGGCCTTACGCCCCCCCGTGTCCCTACGGCCGCGCCGTCGCGCCCCGCTCCTTGAGCATGTCCGCCATCAGCGCGATCTCCGACTGCTGCGCGTCCACCATGCCCTGGGCGAGCCGCTTCTCCACGCCGACCGCGCACCGCTCCACACACCCCTCGGCCATGTGGACGCCGCCCTTGTGATGGTCCGTCATCAGCTGGAGGTAGAAGACCTCCGCCTGCTTCCCGCTGAGCTCGCCGAGCTTCTTCATCTCGGAGTTGGTCGCCATGCCCGGCATCAGCGCGCCGTCCTTGGCGGAGGCCATGCCGCCCATGTCCATCCAGGTCATCGGCGGCTTGGAGGACACCTTCGGCAGGCCCCACAGGTCGAGCCAGCCGAGCATCATGCCGCGCTGGTTGGCCTGCGTCTGCGCGATGTCGTACGCCAGGCGCCGGACCTCCTCGTTCTCGGTGCGGTCGCGCACGATGTACGACATCTCCACCGCCTGCTGGTGGTGCACCGCCATGTCCCGCGCGAACCCGGCGTCCGCGGAGTCGGCGGAGGGCGTCCTGCCGCTGCCGTCGTCCCCCGCGACGGCGTAGGTGATCGCACCGGTCGCGACGAGCGCCGTCGCCGCGGCCCCGGCGATCAGGCCGGCCTGCCTCACTTGGACAGCCCGTTCGTGCAGGCGGCCCCCGGCTCGGGGGTCTGCTCGCCCTGGACGAACTTCTCGAAGAACTTGTCCACGTTCGGGTCCTTCGCGCCCGTCACCGTGCGCTGGTGGCCCCACGCCGAGAGCATGATCGGGTCCTTCTGGTCGTCCATCGGGCTCATCAGCGTGTACGGCGTCTTCTTCACCTTCGCCGCGAGCGCGTCGACGTCGGCCTTCTTCGCGTCGGCGTTGTACGTCACCCACACCGCGCCGTGCTCCAGCGAGTGCACGGCGTTGGTGTTCTTCAACGGCTCGCTGTAGACGTCGCCGTTGCAGTTCATCCAGACCGGGTTGTGGTCGCCGCCGACCGGCGGTTCGGAGGCGTACTTCACGGCCTTGGTGACGTGGTTGCGGGACAGCTTGCCCTCCCACGTCCTCACGCCGTCCTTGCCCGTCACGAACTTGCCCTTGCCCGAGGAGTCGCTCGTCGCGACGTCACTGCCCTTGTCGTCCTGGGACCGCACCAGCACGACGCCGCCGACCACGAGCCCGGCCACGACCACCACGCTGGCCGCGATGGTGAGGACCCGGTTGCGGCGCTCACGGGCCTGCTCGGCGCGCCGCATCTCCTCTATTCGCGCCTTGCGTCCCGTGCTGCTCTTGTTGGCGGAGCCCATGAGGTGTCCTTCGTGGGAAAAGTGACGGTCGGGTGGAGTGATCGTAGTGGGGGAGACGGGGCGCCTCGTAGAGCAGCCGCGGGAATGGGCCGAATCGATACGGCACCGACAGCCGCCCGACAGCTTCACCGGTCCCCGCGTCGCGCTCCCGCCCCATGACCCGCTCGCGGATTCCCGATAATTTGAGCGGCAGATTCCCATTACATACGCTGCCCGCATGCGGCTGCTGCGCTCCACCGACCTCGCCCTGCGGGTGCTGATGCGGCTCTCCGTCGCGGGCGGGTCGAGTCCGACGACCCGGGACGTCGCGGACGGTATGGACGTGCCGTACACCCACCTGGCGAAGGTCGTCGCCGAGCTCCAGCACATGGGTCTGCTGGAGGCCCGCCGCGGCCGGGGCGGCGGCCTCACCCTCACCGAGCAGGGCCGTACGGCCTCGGTGGGCGCCGTGGTCCGCGCCTTCGAGGGCGGCGGTGACGTGGTCGACTGCGAGGGCCCCACGCCCTGCCCCCTCAACGCCGCCTGCCGCCTGCGCGGTGCCCTGCGCCGGGCCCAGGAGGCGTTCTTCACCTCCCTGGACCCGGTCACCGTGGAGGACATCGTGGCGGAGCCGACGGGCGCGCTGCTGCTGGGAATCTCGCGGGGCCCCGGCCCCGGTGACGTCTAGGGCCTGTCGTTTGGATCAGGCCGCAGGGAATCGGCGGATTCTTTCAGCGCCGGTGAGCGGGGCCTGGTGCGTGGAGCTGCAAGGCGGAGGAGGGAGTCGACGCGGAGCGTCGGTGACCGACGACAACGCCGCAGTTGCGCGT